>JAEWFE010000195.1 GCA_023389005.1 Bacillota bacterium | reverse complement strand
GACCGCTTTCGTAGGCCCGTATCTGGCCTTTTTTTCTTTCGGATATGAGTGTCGCTTCACTCATTCCCAAAATCTTCGCCGTTTCTTTTTGAGAATATGCGTCCGTCGTTCGACTTGCTTTAATTGCCGCGCTGACTTCTTCGCGTATCACTTTCCTGATATAGTTATCTATCGCAGATAACAATTGCGTTATGAGTAGTTGCATGGTTATCAACTCCTAAGCCGTTTCTTCTAATTTCATCGCATTCAAAATACCAGGTGTTGGTTTTAATTCGCTTTCCGTAAATACGTAGTAATTTAATGTATCCAGGTACATCTTTAACTCGTTAAAATCGATACGTTTCACCGCCGTATATCTAACTACATTCATGCGTCGTTTGATATATTTATATACAAGATTAATGAAGCGACCTTTCCACGCTTTGAATAAGTTATCACTGAATTTAGTATCCAGTTTCTTCTCATGTTCTTTCGTTGCGTCTTGTGCGAT
The DNA here is from genome assembly GCA_023389005.1 of Bacillota bacterium. Lineage (GTDB taxonomy): Bacteria > Bacillota > Bacilli > Lactobacillales > Enterococcaceae > Enterococcus_E. Next base: position 3,621 of record JAEWFE010000195.1, on the reverse strand, counting down.
TTTAGCGACGATTGATTGCACTTCTTTTTGTTCTTCATAATTGATTGTGATTTGCTTGGTTGCGTCGTTTACTAGCGCTCTAGCCTCATCTAGTTTGCTTTCGAAATCGGTCATTTTATCTTCGATTTCGTAGACTTTTTCCAGCGCTCGAATTAAAGCTTGGCCTTGGTTTTGTTGTGTTTGCAACGTATGAATCAATGCGATTCCTGTTGTACGTTCATTTTCTGCTAATTGATTACCCATGTTACTTCCCCTCCAATTTCTTTTTTAAATTCTTTGAACATTTTTTCAGTTCGTTCAATCGCTTTTAACAGCTTGTCCTTCGCATCTTTTGTAGCAGTTGCAATGATTTGGCTATCGTTTTGGTAAGTCGCTTGCGTTTCTACAAATTTATTTATATTCAATATCAATTTATAGACATCAATATCAGCTTCGCGTTGAATACGCTCTAACTGCTTTTCTTGTAACATCGCTTGCTTCTCTTCTGCCAATTCAATATCGTTCCGACGTTTGATTTTTTGTTTAAGTAAGTCATTTTCGCGAGTTAAATCATTAATTTTGATTGTCTTGTCATTGTCAGATGATTTTAGTTGCTCGTAATCATCTGGAATTTTTTCAATGATTTTTTCTACAATCTTCTCTTTCTTGTTAAGTCGCTCTTGCGATAATTTTTCATCTAAATCACTCGCTACGTCAGCAAGATTTTGAATTTGCTTTTCTTTTTCTTTGAGTTGCTTTTTGAGTTCTTGCAACTCACGGACGGTCATTTCATCTACTGTTTTCGTTTCGCCTTTGGAAGTCGTGTGTTCTTTCTCACGTTCTTCTTCTGGCAGCGTGGCTATTAGATAAAGTGCAGTGCTACCTAAATTATGCAACGTTGCTGAATTTGGTAATTCATTAGCAACTTTCATAAATCTGTTTGCCTCTGTTTGTTCAAATCCTATTGTTTTCAGCCATTCCATAAATTGACCATGCGCTAAATCATGCTCTTTCACATAATTTAACCGCCTACCGATTTCCCATATTGATTGACCAGCAATCTGTTTAAACGAATTTATTTCAGCGGTAATTACATTTAGGTCAGTTGAAAGTTCGTTCATGATTTCACCTCCTTATGATTTTGTGTCTTTTAGGACACTAGTTCAGCAAAAAAAATATCCATTGTTTCATCCGCTGACAAGTCCATCGCCTTACTTATGGCTTTGATTTCACCGGCTGTAAATTCCGATTCGCCACGTAGCTTTTTGTAAACTGTCGAGCGTGTAGTCATCTCACCGACTTTAGCCATTTCAGCTACTAGCCAATCGATATTCTTGTTCAGTAACTTCAATTTTGCCATTAGAACATTGCTTTTCATAATTTCTCAACTCCTTTGTGTCATTTAGGACACTTTCAATATACCACTATCAAAATCATAAGTCAATACAAAAAGTGTATTTTCGGACACTTTTTTTCAATACAAAATATTTTTATCGTAAAACAAATATATTTGTAGCTTTTAGGACACTTTTGTATTATAATGTAAATGTAAGGAGGTGGTAAAAGTGAATATATTAAAGGAAAAAAGACTTGAGAAAAATATGACGCTTGAACAAGTCGGTAACTTAATCGGTGTTGGAAAATCAACCGTCAGAAAATGGGAAAATGGCATGATCGAAAACATGGGACGTGACAAGATTATCTTACTTTCGCGTGCATTAAATATTTCGCCACTCGATATTTTGGAAATGAATACAGATGATGAAAAAGAAGATATTAAAGATATTTATCTTCGTTTAAATAAAGAAAACCAAGCCATTGTCTATAATTTCGCCAAATCTAAACTTGACGAACAAAACACCATTTCTGATAATGTCGTTCCATTCCCGACTACCTTAAATTTAGATGCAGTCGTATCGGCCGGTACTGGCGAATGGCAAGATGGCAGCTTAAAAGAAGAAGTCGAATATACTGGCCAGATACCTAATCATGATTATGTCGTTCGTGTAAATGGCGATTCGATGCAACCATTATTTGAAGATAATCAGATACTGTTTATCAGAAAGACCAATGACGTACGTGACGGACAAATAATCGTTTGTACGCTTAACAATGAAACGTATGTTAAAAAGATAATGGGTAATCGTTTAGTATCGTTAAATAAAAAATACGACGACATCAAAATCAATGAATACGATGATTTTTCAGTCGTCGGAGTTGTAGTTTTATAAAAATAAAAATAGCTAAGGAATATACTCACTCCTTAGCCGGTTAAAATAATTATATTCATATGTACGATTATTATACCACGAGGAGTGAGTTTTATGAAAGAGAAAAAACCAATTTATAAACGTTGGTGGTTTATCGCTATCGTAGCTATTTTTGTATTGGGAACGGTCGGAAATATTATCGACGGCGGAAAAACGGAAAATAAACCGACAACTCAAAAAGTCGTTAAAAAGAAAGAAAAGAAAAAAGAAAGCAATATAGTAGAAATTACACGCGATGAGTTAAAACAAAATGGTAATCGTACAATTAAATTTTATGATGTTACTGTTAAATCATTGGATGATTTAGATGATACTTTTAAAGAATTAGAGAAGAAAGCCAAAGCAGATTATGCGGATGCAATTTATTACAATTTTTATGATGGAAAAAACGGAGTGAATTATAAACAAGCATTGACCAATGATGGTCGTAAAACTACCGGCAATGTGGATTATAAGCCGCACAAAATCGATTGAGAGGTGAAACAATGAATAAATTTATCAAAAAACAACCTATAACCATCGGCCCTGGAACAACTATAGAAATAAAATCACCACAAAAAGCGATTGTATCTATAACCGAAAACGGAATAGAAATAGAAAGAAAAGGCATGATGAGTGCTATGTCTCATGGATTAAAAGGTACAAAATTAATACCGTTTAAAAATATTACTAATATACAATTAAAAGAATCTGGTCTTACAAGTGGTTATTTACAATTTGGGGTGTTGGGATCACTAGAAAGCAAAGGAGGTGTTGTGCGCGCTACGAGCGACGAAAACACCATTATGTTTGTTAAAAAAGACCAAGATAAAATTATTGCTTTGAAAAATTATATAGAATCAAAAATGAATCAAGAAGAATCGACCAATCAATTATCAGCAGCCGATGAAATTGCTAAATTTAAAAAGCTGTTAGATGATGGAGTTTTAACACAAGAAGAATTTGATAAGAAAAAATCTGAATTATTAGGATTATAAAACAAAAAACACGCCCCTCCTGACAAGAGGACGTGTCTAACAAATAGTAGGTTTTTAACCTATCAACAGTATACCATATTAATCCTTTGGAAGTAAGCCCCGCCCGGACACTTTAGGAGGAATTAACATGGCTAATTTTAAAAAATACACCAAAAAGAACGGCCAAGAAGCATGGCAGTTTAGCGCGTATCTTGGCACTGACCCAAAAACGGGTAAACGTATCAAGACCACAAGACGCGGTTTTGATACAAAAAAACAAGCCCAACGCGCCTGCAGTCAGTTACTCGCTGAATTTGATGCAGATACGTGGGCAGCTATGCAAGAACATAGTAACACACAGCCGACTACTTTTAAAGAGGTGGCCGAGGTTTGGTTAACCAGCTACAAGTTAACCG
>JAEWFE010000178.1 GCA_023389005.1 Bacillota bacterium | reverse complement strand
CGCTAGGATTATGAAAAGGTAAACGCGTTAGTATCACACGTTTAAAATGAAAATCAGCTAAAAAAGAATCATCTAAATATGGATTTAATAAAAATACAAATTGATTATCATTTGCTTCATAACGCTTCTTTATTTTGGACAAACTGGTATTTTGGCCGAGTGCAAACAACTCTATACCCGCTTGATTCATCGTTTCACTAATGGTTTCATACACATAACGTAAGACCTCTTTTGAATTAAAAAGTACCAGTGTCGATTCTTGTTGATTCAAAATTTCATGCATAATGATGTTTGCAATATACTGACCAAATGCTTCATTCGTTACTTCTGGAATGGATATCCCTTTTTGAACCACCTCAATCCGTGGCAAAAAAGTACGCTCTTTTTCTTTTAGTTGCTTTACTTTGACATTGTTTAAAGACAATTTTTCTGCAAAATAATTCTTTTGATACGGTAAACTTAAATGATTTCCAATAAATATTTTGGCTGCATCTGTAGAAAGCGTATCTATCGTATTGGTGAAGTCATAACGAATAAAAAGCAAATGATTTTTTTCTAAAAACCAACTATGCACGGTTGTTTCTTGAAAATCGCGAAACCATGCAAGTAATAACTGAAATTGTTGTACAATATTCAAAATTACATGGTCACTTTCTTGATTATTTGAAGATGAAACGTATGCAATAAATTCTTCATAATAGTTCATTAATTGATTTAATGGACGCTGAAAACTTTGAGGTAAAGCGGCAAATTCACTTTCATTAAATAGCTTGACTGACACAATTGATACCCATTGATCAAACACTTGCCGTTGAAAGTCGTTGATTAATGACAAGATACTGACCATTAATGGATGAGGTTCAGCTTTTAATGTTTGATTGATTAATTTTTGCAAGTTTTGGATATCAACTCTTTGATGCTTAAATTTTTGTAATGGCAGCAAATATTGCGCCTCTTCGAATATCACTTGCCGATAAGCAAAATCTTGAAACACTTCATCAAAGTTAGCGAGCAAAACATCTTTTTGGCGAAATAAAACGACCTGCGCGCATTGCATTTCACTATTACGACGCTTTAAATAATAAGAATCTGGATATAAGTCCGCTGATTGACAATTCACTTGTTGAAAAAAACTATGCGATTGTTGATACAGTCCTAATTCAACTAATGATCCAGTATCGGTCTGCGTTAACCAAACCAGAATCATCATTTGTAGAATAGAAGTGAATTTTTGGTCAGGGATTTGACTTAGCATCTGTGAAAATTGTTGTAAATCAATATATTGGTCATCAGGGTAGTAATGAATATATTGTAAGCGACCATATGTAGCTTCACTTGTCGTTTTTTGCCAATATTGCCACCAAACATCTGATTCATAACCTAGAAGAACCGGAAAATCATCTTTATGAAAATAGTTGAGTGGGAAGTAAATATTTTCTGGATGAGACAATTCAACATTAACGTCTACAGTAATTTCTTCTGCTAAATTCTCTTTTTTTAAGGAGTAACGATTTTGATAAATAAGATTCATTAGTTTAGCTTGTTCATTACTCAAGCTTTTACCAAGAATTTTTTCTTTAGCCTTCTTTGTTTTTGGATAACTCGCTAAAGGATATTTTTTAGGAGAATAAATACGAGATTTTTTCACCCACATCTCTTCAACCAATTCTAAATCATCTATTTGACTAGCCTGACTTCCTTGTAACTGCCTTATTTCTTGACATTTTTTTATAAAGTCTCCGGTTTGCATACTTAGCAAATCACACCTCTGACAAATTTGTGTCAAAGTCTTGATAGGTAAAGATTCAATGATTTGCACCAAATATAGAAATAATTCTGCCGTTACTTTTGCATCACTATCTGCTTGGTGTGGATTTTCATGACTGATTCCTAGGTTCGTCACTAAATCATTCAAACGATAACTAGACTGCATTGGCAAAAAAATTTGTGCTAAATCTACCGTATCTATCGCCGGTATCGTTAACGGATCAAAACCATATTTCACAAATGTATTTGACAAAAATTGATAATCAAAGTGGACATTGTGTGCAACAAAAACTGTGCCTTGCAAAATATTTTCAATCATCAAGGCAACATCTTCAAAATAAGGTGCTTTCACTAAACGACGATTGGTTAATCCGGTTAAATGCTGAATATTTTTGGGAACAGCAAAACCAGGATTAATGTCGGTTGAAAAAGTATGTAAAATCTGATTATCCTGAACCAAGGTACAAGCAAACTGAATAATTTGATCTTTTAAAACGTCTGTACCCGTAGTTTCTAAATCAACAATGGCATAAATCGTTGACAATTCAGCACCTTCTTTCCATTCAATTTCTATTTTTCCAACAAATAGTATAACGAATTTTTACAAGAAAAACAAAATAAAAAAGACCTACTAACAAGTTTGCTAGTAGATCTTGGACATTATTATTAACGATTAAGCTTTCACAACATTTGTTGCTTGAGGGCCACGTTGTCCTTCTCCAACATTAAAGGTAACACTTTGACCTTCTTCTAAAGTTTTGAAACCATCACTTTGGATAGCTGAAAAATGTACGAATACATC
>JAEWFE010000147.1 GCA_023389005.1 Bacillota bacterium | reverse complement strand
ACCAGTGCGAGTGAATCAGCAAGCACCAGCGCATCAGAGTCTGCGTCAACAAGTGCAAGTGAATCCGCAAGCACATCAGCGTCTGAATCAGCGTCAACAAGTGCAAGCGAGTCAGCAAGTACTTCAGCATCTGAATCAGCATCAACAAGTGCAAGAGAATCATCAAGAACATCAGCGTCTGAGTCAGCATCAACAAGTGCAAGCGAGTCAGCAAGTACATCCGCATCTGAATCAGCATCAACAAGTGCAAGTGAATCCGCAAGCACATCAGCGTCTGAATCAGCGTCAACAAGTGCAAGTGAATCAGCAAGCACATCAGCGTCAGAGTCAGCATCAACAAGTGCAAGCGAGTCAGCAAGTACTTCAGCATCTGAATCAGCGTCAACAAGTGCAAGCGAGTCCGCAAGTACTTCAGCATCAGAATCTGCGTCAACAAGTGCGAGCGAATCAGCAAGTACTTCAGCGTCTGAATCAGCAAGTACAAGTGCAAGTGAATCAGCAAGTACTTCAGCATCTGAATCAGCAAGCACGTCAGCGTCTGAATCTGCATCAACAAGTGCAAGTGAGTCCGCAAGCACATCAGCGTCTGAATCTGCATCGACGAGTGCAAGTGAATCAACCTCAAGAAGTATCGCAGGTTCATTGTCAATTAGCTTGAGTGAATCGATTTCACTTTCAGAATCAGGAAGCACAACAATGTCAGATTCAGCAAGTGAATCAACAACAGAAGATGCCTCAGCTTCAATTTCAAGCAGCGCATCTGAATCGGCAAGCACATCAGCGTCTGAATCTGTATCAATCAGTGCGAGTGAATCAGCAAGCACATCAGCATCTGAGTCAGCATCAACAAGTGCAAGTGAATCAACGTCAAGAAGAATAGCCGGATCTATTTCAATTAGTCTGAGCGAATCAATATCATTATCTGAATCGCTAAGTACAAGTTTGAGTGAATTAACAAGTACAACAACGTCTGATTCTGCAAGTGATTCAACAACAGAAGATGCATCAACTTCGATTTCAAGAAGTACTTCAGAATCGTTGAGTACAAGCGCATCAGAGTCAGCAAGTACTTCAGCGTCAGAATCAGCGTCAACAAGTGCAAGCGAATCAGCAAGCACAAGTGCATCAGAATCAATGTCAAGAAGAATAGCCGGATCTATTTCAATTAGTCTGAGCGAATCGATATCATTATCTGAATCGACAAGTCTAAGTGTTAGCGCCAGTGAATCCGCGTCAATCAGTGCAAGCGAATCGGCAAGTACGAGCGTTTCGGAATCATTGTCCTCAAGTATGAGTGCTTCAGCGTCAGAAAGTACATCAATGAGTACATCTAATAGACCTACTCATAGTAATTCAACGCATTTACCAATTACTGATGGTGGAAAAATAATACAAACGGACATGAAGAAATCATCAAGCAACGGAACAAAAACATCTGGTCATTTACCTCAAACAGGTACGGATGTTGATAATACAGTAAATACTGGTCTAGGGTTCTTGGGATTAGCAGGATTGTTCGGATGGTTAAGAAGAAAAAAAGAAAGTAAATAATTAAGTATCATTAGTGGGGCTATTCGAATATCGTGTGTATATGAATAGCCTTGCTAATTGGCTAAGTGCAGAGGATAAGGGTATTTAGCGTTATTTTTCGTTTTAAAATGACGCTAAATGTCCTTTTTTATTTACGTATACTGTTTTGTGTTCAAAGGTTTTGAAAAATGATTTGATAATGACTATTACGCTCCAATGATTTTAAAATTGACTCACAGAATAATTCTAACTTAGAAACGCGATTGAGTATGATTGCTACAAAAAAGGGGACAAACGGTGATTTGATAGACAATAAACCGTATCAAACTTAGTGTCATAAAAAAAAGGGGGATAGAGAAGAATCTGAGATGTTGAAATAAAAGATGGATACAAAAAAATCCGAATATTCAGCGTTGATTGAATGAATAATCAAGTTGAACATTCGGATTTTTTCATTTTGTATATTTGTCGTAAGGACTGCGTATTTGAGATATTTTGCTAGTAGACTTTTAGGCCGTTTCGCTTACTGATTTTTATTTACATATTCAACAATTGAAGGAGTTGTATCGTATTGCATGATAAATCTTGCTTGTTGAATAATTTTAAAACTCATAGATATCAGAATAAATGACATTGATATTGACATAGCATATTGTTGAAATTGTGGATAGTATACCGAATAGAGCAGAGGTAACCCAGTCATCAACCCTGAGTAAACAGATTCAAAGACAGAAATTCTGAATAATACTTTATCAAGGTATTTTTTTGTCGCTGCACCCGGCATCTTTCCAGGAATATAGTCTCCACTTTTTTGGAGTCCTTTACTGATTTCTTCTGTGTTGAAATTTAAATTGCCAAATGCAAAACATAATAGAGCAAGTACAATGAGATAGAATAAGACACCTATAGGAGATTGGTAGTTTAAGTGACTAGCGATATAGTGTATCCAATCTATTTTTGGCCAAACATTCTGTAAAACTTGGAAGAGAGTTCCTAATAAACCGAATAGAACCATCCCATACATGAATTGCATCCCGCTAGATGGAAGCAAAGGAATAGGCAATGTGGTATTTTGTTTGTACTCCTCATGGATAAGAATTCGTCTAATAGGAATTTGGTATTCGGCTTGTGACATTGCAACAATTTGCCAAACATAAAAATAAACAAGGATTAATCCGAGTATAATCCACGGTGTATTCGGCCATATGAGTATTTTTTTCCAAGGTAATGTAGATAAAACCGATATGGTATTTAAAACCATACCGATGATAACGATAAACATCGGCCCCCCCAGACCGTGCTCGCCATTGATATTTCCCAACCATACGACAAAAACGGCACCAGTTACCAAAATCAAAAGTAAACTGAATATTTGCCATTTGGGTAGTTGTTCTGTAAGTGGTCGGAATTGTAAATATAGCAGTGCGGCTCCCTGTAATACAGCAATCACCATCATTACCAACATTTGCAGACGATATAATTGTTTTTGTGCTAGTTTATTCACCGGTAGACTCTCAAAACTGGCAATCAACTGCCACAGTATAATTGTTGACATCCAAGGCGAGATTCCTAATGAAAAAAGGGATAGGCTAGAAAAATTTCCTCCAGTAACAGCGTTAATTGCTTCGATAAAGGTACTGTTATTTTGAGTGTCAATCATCTGTTTTAATCCGTTGATAGGTAGAAGGAGATTCCGCCCTGTTAGAAAAATAAGCGTAATAAGAATAGTAAATCCTGCCCTTTTAAGGAGCTTTTTTAGGTTTCGGGTATTTACTTTCTTTTTTTGAGTTGTGTGAATATTTTTTTTCATCGTTTCATCCTTTTTTTTGCTTTTTTGTGCTTTACATAATGTTGACATATATAAACGATAACAATTTTCGTACATTGAAATAATTAGAAAAACAGTTATAATTCAAGTATAGAATTAAAAAGTAAAAAACTATTTTTAAATTAGGAGGTACTTTCTTGTTTTACTTTATACCAGCTTGGCAAAATTCGCAAGTCACAAAAACAGATGACATGCTTTCTCAAATAAAAATGTTTCAATCCGTTGAAGAACCTATGCAAGTTTATGTGAGAGACTATTTTCCAACTTTGCGTACATTCTTGTTTTTTGAAGGGATGACAGAAGTACCTCATATTTCAATCTATGATGAAATGCAAAATATTAGGCAAGAATATGAGAATAAAATCGACGTCTATGATATCAATTGGCCATCAGATGTTAGTTTTTATTACTCACAGTTTGCGATATATGTCATGCAAGCAGATAGACACTATGCATCGGTTTTTTTTGATGCTTTAAACAATATTGAAAGAATTGAATTTTATGATGAACTGCATCGAGTAATCCAAAAGTTCTTCATCGATGATCGAGGTTTCATCTCTTTAATAGAAAATTTTGAAGATAACAAGCTTGTCAAAAAAGAATATTATAATGAAAGTTTTGAACTCCAGTTTTCGATTGATTATACCAAGGAACAAATAGTTACACTAGGTGCGGAGAATCAAAAAAAATATAATCGGATTACTTTTGATACGTTGGCAGAATTTGCGCAGTGTGTTTTACAAGCGCATCTGAATGAATTAACGCCTAACGATACCATTGTTTTTGCAATAGACAATCATTTACTACGATTATTTGGGGAAATGAATTCAATTACAGCTAAATGTGTTGCGTCTATCTTCTCTCATCGTACCTTTGATTATCGTTCTGACTTAGCAATGAAATACTTATCTCAAATGGATTTAATCTTGACGGATAATCCTGCGAGTCAAAAAGATATCCAATCCTTACAGTTAAGCGTTCCGATTGAGGTTATCACGCCATATGATGCGGTGTTGAAGCTTGGTGAAAGTCAGCGGGTAGGTTATTACTTAATTCATTTTGTATATCATGGTTTGCCTCTAGAACAAATGAACGCTTTATTATACCAAATCATCCATTGGAATCGTCAGTATCGATGGCATTTTGCAATAGACTGCATAAAAAACGAAGACATGTCTGTATTGCAGGAAAAACTAAAAAGTGCACTTGCGACCTATTATCAAGTTGATTCAAGCATAGTTGAGGAATGTTACAACCAAATAAATCAAAATCAAGAAAATGAATTGGTCGATGAAGAAGCCAATCCGGATTTGAATAAAACAATTTTGCGTATTAAAAAAGTCATTAAAGAGATTACGGTGGTCTACTTTAGCGATAAAGAAGAGTTACTATCTGGACTAATATATACCCGTCTACTCATTGATTTAGCGAATCAGCCAGATGTATTAAGGCAGATTTGTGGTATAAGTATTGGTATACCAATGATTAATGTTGTGGATACAGGATATGTTATCAATCATCAAAATGGGCGTATCATAGAAGATGAAAGTGCTTTGGAGTCCGTTTTATTATATTATTTAACTGGTTTAAGACACTGGAATGAATCGTTGGTTTATTCGGTAGCACAGTTGAATCGCTATACGAATGGGGCGATAGTGAATCAGTGGAAGGAGTGGCTAGAAATTGGCGAAGATTAAGTGTTTACAAGTAGGTAACACCAATTGGGCAAGTCAATATGAGATACCTGAACATGTAGAATGGACCTATTTAGAGAATCAAGTGGCAAACAGTGAAATAGAAAAGATGATAATGTCGGCCACAAAAGAGAAACCGATAAAAAAATACAACGCACTATTACTAACAGATGCGAGTACTTTGGATGAATACCAATCGCTCATTGAGATGATGGATTACTACACCATTCTTTATGATAAACAACAGATTACGAACGAAAACTTAGATAGGATGTTAACAAAAAAATTAAGTCATTCTGTTTCATTGGCTAATCCGCAGCAAATCATTAGCGATATTGCGACATTCTTTTATAGTGGACAATATGGACTAAGAATTCAACCTAATCGCATGGCATTTGCCAACGGTTATCATGGAATCGTTCAACGTAATGGCGAGCATGAAATATCAATAGACGGTGATTTTGGCGATGAATATACTTATTTGTGTTCGTGGCGTGAACATAACTGGGCATTGACGGATCTTGAACGTAAGACGGAATTATTTTTAGAGTATCATACATCAGGTAATATAGAGTTACAATTAAAAGTTATTGAAGCGAATCAATATACAGGGCAAGTGCAGCACATTTACACCTTTAATCAGCAACAACTAAAACAAGCGGTGAACTATGGCCCAAAATTAGCTTCAAATCATATCCATAATTATCAGTTGTATGTGAAGGGAAAAGGACAATTACGAATTGGTAGTTTGCATTTGCGGTATGCTAGAGGAAGATACGGGGCCTTTATTTTAGGCGGTGAGCGATTTGTTGATGAAAAAGGACATGAGTTGATTTCATATTTTGAGCCGGGAGATTTCAAGCCCCCCCTCTGTGTTTACTTTGGAGGATTTCGTTCCGCCGAAGGATTTGAAGGTTATTATATGATGAAGAGCATGAAGGCGCCGTTCATGTTATTTGAAGACTTAGGTTTAGTGGGAGGGGCCTTTTATCGCGGAACGCCTGAATTTCAACAAAGAATTATTTCTAAAATTCAGGAAAAGCTAGCCTATTTAGGTTTCACTAATGATCAATTAGTCCTTTCAGGAATGTCAATGGGCACTCATGCTAGTTTGTATTATGCTGTGGATCTACAGCCGCATGGCATAGTAATCAATAAACCATTGGTGAATTTGAACACAGTGGCAGAAAATCAGATAATTAAGGCTCCTCAAATTTTCCCCTATGTGCTTGATTTGCAGACATATTTAAAAGATCATCAAAATCTCGATGATATTCACCAGATTGATCAAGAGTTTTGGCAACATTTTCGTTTGGGAGATTTAAGTAAGACGGATTTTTTCATTGCGCATATGTTAAATGATGATTATGATGATCGCATTTTTAAGCAGCTTCGTGAGTGGTTGATTCAGTATCAAAATGTGGTGATGAATAAAGGCATTCCGGGTAGACACAATGATAATGGTTCAATAAGTAATCCGACATTTTTATATTACTACCATTTACTTCTAGCAAGAGACTTTAATCGAAAGGAATAACTAGATGATTTATTATCAATTATTTTTAAGAAATGATAATGCAGGATTAAATACTCGAGGTTCTAATGTTGCTTTTCAATCCATTGATTGTGTAACGTATCAAAATGACTATTTATCTCCTGGACAAACATTAGCCACGTGGTCAACGATGGATGCCTTTTGGTCAATGAATAGTCAAAATTTTTTACCACGCTTACATCAAAATAAATCCTATTGTTTGCAAAATAGTTATTGTAGTCAGCCTGAAAAACGTCTATATGTAAAAATAACATTTTATAATCGATATAAAGAGCGGATTTCGCAAATGATGCTAAAAGACGTGATGAATCGTTTCGAGGTGCCAGAAGAAACAATTCATTATACTGTAGAGCTGATTAATGGTGGACTAAAGAATTTTGAATTTCACCAAATAACTCTATTTCCAATGGAACAATCTGAAGCACCGTTTTATTTTAAAGAAGATGATTTATATATATCAGAGTTGATTCATCCGGATGAGGAGATTGACGAGTTAAATGTTGTGTTTAACGAACCTCGTTTAGCAAGTGTTCATGGTATTCAATGGCAACATTTTCCTCAAGTAAAGAATGTGATTGAGATTATGAATACAAGTGCCTTAGCGCATTTTTATTTACGAGAGGAGCAAATCGATCATCGTATCATCAAGGTGCTTCGAGAACTCATTGATAATTATCAAATGAGCAAAATTTCGTTCATTGGCTATGGAAAAATTTCAAATTTTGCTGCTCGAATCTATGCTTCTTCGTTTAATGATTTTCCGATAAATGTATACCAATCAACAGAGGAAGGCACACATTATCCTACTGTTTATCGGCAAATACAAGGTTATGACAAAATGATGCAAATTGCACAAGAATTCAATGGGACCATTATAGAATATGGCAGGAATATAAAAAGTGATTGGCTACCAGATGTCAATACAGAAACGGTATTAAGAGATTGCCCAAAATGGAAGTGAGAAAGGAGGATGTTTTTTGAAACTAAGTTTGATTGATCAACGTAGACTGGCAAAATTTAAAAAAATCCTAAAAAAAGTGAATGCTTATCAAGAGAAGATGCGACAAATGTCGGATGAAGAGTTGCAGCATCAAACCGTCAAATTCAAAAAACAGCTAGCTGCAGGAAAAAGCTTAGAAGATATCTTGCCAGAGGCCTATGCCACAGTCCGCGAAGTCGATTTTCGTATTCTAGGCATGTTTCCTTTTGATGTCCAAGTTTTAGGGGCAATTGTGATGAATACAGGGAATATTGCTGAAATGAAAACCGGTGAAGGAAAGACCTTAACTGCAACGATGCCGCTATATTTAAATGCGTTGTCTGGAAAAGGCGCAATGCTTGTGACCTCTAATAGCTATTTGGCACAACGAGATGCGGAAGAAATGGGACCGGTTTATCGTTTTTTAGGATTAACTGTGGCTGTTCGCAGTAGTAAAGAAAAGGATGAAGCTGAGGAAGAATTGACTGTTGAAGAGAAGCGCGCTATTTATTACTCGGATATCCTATATACTACAAATGATGCGCTAGGTTTTGACTATTTGTTTAATAATTTAGCGGATAGATTGGAAAACCAGTATATGCGCCCTTTTCATTTTGCGCTAATTGATGAAATTGATGAAATACTTTTAGATAATTCACAAATGCCTTTAATTATATCGGGTGCCCCGCATGTACAGTCGAATTTATACGCTTTAGCTAAAGAAATCGTGAGTCAATTTGAAGAAACAAAAGAATTTCAACTAGATAAAGAGCGAAAAAGTGTTTGGTTATTACCTAGAGGCTATAAAGAAATCCAACGATATGTTCAAACAAAAAAATTATTTTCAGATCAATATTTTGAATTGCTTAAGCGTGTTACTTTAGCTTTGCAGGCGCGTATGTTGCACAAAAAAGATAAGGATTATGTTGTCGTTGATGATGAAGTTTTACTGGTAGATGATCGCAGTGGACGTATTCTTTATGGTAATAAGTTACAATTGGGCATTCATCAGGCTATCGAAGCGAAAGAAGAAGTAAAAATTTCTGATTTGTCGAAAGCGATGGCATCAATTACTTATCAGAACCTATTCAGAATGTTTGAAAAACTAGCTGGAATGACGGGGACAGGCAAAGTAGCAGAGGACGAATTTATCGAAACTTATAATATGTATGTCGTTCCAATCCCTACGAATCGCCCATCTATTCGCAAAGATTTACCGGATAAAATTTATACGACTTTCCCAGAAAAACTAATTGCCTCGGTTGAATTTATTAAAGAATTATACGAAAAAGGGCAACCCGTATTAATTGGGACTAACTCAGTGAAAGAGTCTGAAATTTATTCTAAAGCACTTTTATATGCGGGTGTGCCTCATAATTTATTAAATGCGAAAAGTGCAGTGAAAGAAGCTGAAATGATTGCAGAAGCTGGTCAGTTGGGTGCGGTTACTGTCGCTACATCAATGGTTGGTCGTGGAACGGATATCAAACTAGGACCAGGTGTCAAAGAACTAGGTGGGCTAGCGGTGATTGGTACGGAGAGAATGAGTAGTTTGCGAATTGATTTACAATTACGAGGACGTTCAGGACGCCAAGGAGACCCAGGTTTTTCACAGTTTTTCGTAAGTTTAGAAGACAGTCTGATGTTAACAAATGCTCCAGATTGGGTACAAAAATATGTAAAAAAACATGATTATACAGGTAATATTCGAGAACTGAAAAAAAGAAAATTCCGCAAATTATTCCATGATGCTCAGGAACTTTCGGATTCGCAAAGTATGATGCAGCGTCGGCAAACCTTGCAATTTGATGATATATTAAAACAGCAGCGTGAAAAAGTATATGAAATGCGAGACTGGTTGATGCGTCCAGATGTTAAAGCGGATGAATTAATTATGCCTTTATTTCAAAGAGTTACTGAAAGAATGAAGAAAAAGAAAATGATTCGACAAAAGGATGAATTTGCTTATTATTTACTTGATCATTTTTCGCATGATATGGCATTTATCCAACAGATTTCTCAGGAAAAGGATGAAAACACTATATATCTTCAATTAAAAGAACTGGTGGAACATACGATGAACGAGAAAGCCGTTCAATTAGAGAAAGCTGCTTTATATCAGTATTATATTAAGTTATGTTTTTTAAAAGCGATTGATACACGATGGATTGACCAAGTAGATCGTTTGGATCAAGTAAAACGAATTATTCAAGCGAAAAGTTCAAAAGTCATGGAACCGATTCAAGAATATCAACGGGATGCGAAGGAATCGTTTTTGGATTTTTTAGCAACTTTTGATGAGTTGACGATTTCATATCTTATGCTGGGAATAATTAATAAGAATGAAAAAACAGGAGAATTAAATATTCAATTTCCGTGATATTACATTTACAGAACCTGTGTCAAATCGATGAGCTTGAGTTAAAAAATGAGTTAGGTAAAGGAGAGGATAACGTTGACAGTTTATAACATTAATCTAGCACTTGGTTGGGCTAGTAGTGGTGTAGAATATGCACAATTATACCGGGCTGAATCATTTCGTAAAATCAATCAAGAGGCAAAATTTCTATTTACAGAATTCTTTAATGATGTGAATTTTCAACATTTTGCTGAAAATATTGGCTTTAAAGATGAAGAAGCAATATGGTTGTATCAGGCTTTAACTGATATGCCTACACATGCAACAACATTTACCTTAATGGATTTGGAGGCTACGTTTGTCCACCCGATTAAGAATAAAGAGGTTCAAGGAAAACAAATAAAATACTTCTTTGATGATGTCGATCAATTTGTTACAGCTTTTTTATGTAAGGAAGATAAAGTTTTTTGTGCAGAATATGTGACACGTGGTTATCTTGTACGAAAAGACTACTATACCGATAGAAAATATTTTACGGAATATTTTGCACCCAAGGACGGGAAGGCTGAAAAGTATGCACGACATTTTTATAATCAAGATGGAAGTATTGCTTATGAAGAGATTATCCAAGGAACCCAATCTATCTTTAGAATAAATAATCAGGTATTATTCGGTCGCTTGGCATTATTACGATACTTTCTACAAAGTTTAAACTTGACAGAAGAGGATATTGTACTCATCGATCGATCAAGTAAGATTGGCCCAACGTTGATGAAATATGCCCGACCAGCAAAAATTGGTTGTGTGATTCATGCGGAACATTATAGTAGTAATGCAACGAATGAGAAGCACATCTTATGGAATAACTATTACGAATATTTATTTTCACATCATGAATTAGTAGATTTTTATATTGCTTCTACTCAAATACAAGCAGATACGTTACAGGCACAATTTAAAAAATATTATGGGATTACACCGAAAATTTATACGATTCCAGTAGGTAACTTGGAAAAATTATCTTATCCTGATAAGCCACGTCGCCCATATTCATTGATCACTGCTTCACGATTGGCGGGTGAAAAAAATATTGATCAATTAATACTAGCTGTTGTCGATGCCAAAAGACACTTGCCTGCGTTAAATTTTGATATTTATGGCAAAGGCGGGAAAGAAATGGAATTACAACAATTGATTCTAAAAAATAATGCCCAGAATTATATCCATTTGAAAGGACATCATCATTTGTCTGAGATATATCAAAATTACGAGACATACATTAGTGCATCGGGCAGTGAAGGATTTGGCCTAACATTAATGGAAGCTGTTGGAAGTGGCTTGAGTATGGTGGGATATGATGTGCCTTATGGTAATCCTACGTTTATTGAAGATGGTAAGAATGGTTATTTAATTGAACGTACTAAAAATTATGATCAGGAAGTTAAAGCTATCTCACAAGCCATTCAAAGATTATTCGGCTCAGGTGAACTGACTGAAGAGGTACATGAAGCTTCTTATGAAATTGCTAAAGATTATTTAATAGATTCCGTTGCTAAAAAATGGAAAAAAATGATTAAGGAGGTACTTGCGAGATGATTAGTTTATTTGATTGGTATGATCAAGAAACTGCAGACTTACATCATTCACTGAAGCAAGCAGGTTTTTTGATGCCGACAGTGGTATTAGAAGAAACAGGCTTTTTGCCAGATGATGTCTTAACGCCTTATGCTTATTTTACGAAATGGCAACAAAAAGGAAAAGCCCGCTATTTTAATGAAATACCAATAGAGACGTATGATGAAATCAAGGCGAATAATAATGATGGGGGCATCTATGATGAAGAAGTAAAAAAAGCGACCATTATTTTTGAAACGCCCGGCTCAACGGATCGAATGGTTAAAGAAGTATTATATCATGCAAAAGGCAATGAGCAACAGCCTTGGTTTAAAGATCATTATAATCAATACGGATTCCGATTTGCACAGACTACATTTGATCAAGACGGTAAGGCGAGTATGAAATTTTATTATAATGAGCAAGGGAAGATAGTTATTGCTGAGAATCTTTTAATTGGCGATGTTATTCTCAATTATCAAGATAGCGTTTATCAGTTTGCACGAAAAATTGATTTTTTCAAATTTTTTATGCAAGAGGCTAATCTTGATGTAGACCGAATCATTTATAACACACTAGCAATCTCCTTTTTTATCACGCTCGAATTACCAAATCGTTTAGGTGAAGATATATTATTCTGGCATGAAAAATTGGCTAATCCGGATGAATTACCTGGAAATATGCAGCATATTCTTAATAAAAATAGTCAAACTAATCGCATTTATTTCCAAGTAAAAGATGATTTTGATTATTTAATGCAACATAAGCGTCCGGAATATGAGATGATTAGCTACTTGGGGTATATTTATTCTTTTGTTCGTGAAAATAAAGGTAATAAAGATATCTTGATTATGACTAATTCTGATCAAATTGAACAATTAACCAATATAGTGGAAGGGCTGCCTGAATATCGATTCCACATTGGTGCATTAACAGAAATGTCTCCTAAATTAATGGCCTATCAACAATACGATAATGTCACACTTTATCCAAATATTTCTCCTCAGGATATAGATGTCGTATTTGAAAAATGTGATATCTATCTTGATATTAACTATGGCAATGAAATTATCGGTGCATTGAGACGAGCATTTTTAAATAATATGATTATCTTAGGATTCAATGAAACAAATCATAGTCATAAATATATTATGGATGAAAATATTTTTGATAGTCAAAATGTTGAACAACTAATTAAGCGTATTCGAACATCAGACGTTGCAGAAGATGTCGTTAAACAGCAAAAATATGTAGGAAACATGGAGCAAGCGGAGTATAAAGTAACTGATTGTGTATAAATTATTGATGCAAAGAGAGCGATTTTATTAAAAAATTAGTTAATTTAAGCTGTATTAATATTTCTATAATTACTAGCGAAGTATTGCTTATTTTTAACACCAATTTGTGTGGATAATGTAAGAGAATTATTGACTACAGGCTAATAAAATATGGAAAACAAAAAGAGTATTCAATTTTTCCTAATAAGCTGTTGATGCTCTGATTTATATATGTTCACTTAGTTATTGAAATATTTGTATACAGGCTGCACTCTTGGCTAAAAATTAATAGATATTGGAGGAAAAAGTTGATGAAAAATCAAGATAACGAATTAATTACAATAGTTGTGCCGGTATATAATGTAGAGTGTTATGTAGAACAATGCGTGCAAAGTGTTCTCAATCAGACATATCGTAACTTACAAATTCTTTTAGTGGACGATGGTTCTACTGACAGCAGTGGTGAAATTTGTGATCGATTGGCAACACAAGATAGTCGTATTCAGGTAATCCATCAAAAAAATTCTGGGTTATCCGCTGCTCGCAATGTTGGCATTGAATTAGCAAAAGGCGAATATATTAGTTTTATTGATAGCGATGATTTTGTTGAACTAAATTTTATAGAACGTCTTTATACAGAAATTAAAAAGTACGGTGTAAAGATAGCCGTTTGTGAGTACAATCGTCTTGTTGAAGAAGAAGGATTATTTTATTTTCATACTCATGAGCCATATAGTAAATTAATGACTGCTTCAGAATATATTGATGAAATATTTTTGACAATTTCCTTTTCTTTTGTAACTGCATGGGCAAAGTTGTTTAAAACTGATATATTTAACGGTGAGTTTACTGTTCGGTTTCCAGAAGGGAAATTTGCAGAAGATAAATATGTGTCATATTTATTAGCAATCAAAAGTCAAGAAATCATATATATACATGAACCAAATTATTGTTATAGGCAAAGACTTGGGAGTATTACTCAAAGTGATGTTTCAATTAAGAGAATATCCGATGACATTGAAGGATGTGAGACACGCTTAGCAGACCTTGCTCTAATAGGCTATGATTTATCTAAGGCGATAGGGTGGTATGAATATATTTTAAAAATTCACAAAAAAAGATTAGAAAATGCAAATCTTACAGATAATCCAGTGTATGAAAAAATTAATAAAAAGATTGCGTTGATGGAAAATAGATATCGATAATGTGTTTTTATGATTAATTCATAGATTTTATTAAAATTATTAGAAAGTACGATATAATACAAAAACTTATTTTTTCTTGTTTTCTAGAATGGTATTCACGTAAAATTAATAAACTACGATTGATAGGCGGTATTGCGGATATGACTGAAAGTAACAATATGCTACTTTTTAAAATTATGAATTAGTGATAAGTCTATTTAATGTAATTATACGAATTTTTCAGAGTAATAATTATTAATAGAACATAACAAATGATAAGTACTAGATTTAATTATGAATAATAATTACTAGGAGGGATGTGCTATGGATTACAAAATTTCGGTACTCACAGTCGTAAATCATGTGTGCGAAAATCCAACAAATTTAATCAATTCTTTTTCATCACAATCATATCCTGAAAAAGAACTATTAATGATGACTAATCAAGGATTGAATGTGTGTGACGATGTAAAATTATTTCAACCTCAACATTCATTTAGAGAAAATATAGATTTTTTGGTTGCACAGGCAAGTGGCGATTATATCATTTTTATGCATCCGAATGAATTTTTTAGTGAAAACACAGCTCTAGAGGAATTGATATCAAAATGTTTAGCTGAAAATGCCTATGCTTTAGTTTTTTCATATATGAAATTAGAAGAGGGAAAATTTTATTTTCATCATTATGGTGATGATGTTAGGGTACGCCCACTTTATCCAAGTAGCGTGCCGATTTTGATGAATCGTTATGAAGAATTTCGTAAATGGACGGGTGTTCTATATAAAAAAGAATTAGTAACCGTTTCATCTGAAAACGGTCAAGAGAACTTATTAGCTACCTTAACAAAAGCGGATAAAATTCTGTTTGATACGAAGGCTTACTACATTATTCCTACACATGAATCGAATTCTTTAGTAGAGTCAGCGAGTAATGATGTTGATTTGCCGTTTTATGTAAAAAAAGAAGTTTCACCTTATGATGAGGCTGCTGAGGGTCCGATTAATGTTGCGATGTGTATTGATAATAACTTTGGACGATATATTTCTCCGTTACTTTATTCACTTCATCAACATCATGAGGCTGTCAATGTTTATCTAATCTATGCCGACTTGAATGAAGAAATGTTTTTATCACTCATGGATTTGAAACGTGTATTAACGCATCTGAATATCAAGTTGATAAGAATTCCAAAATATATGATTGAACAGCTAAAAAATATTCAGACGATACATACAGATTCAGCAATTTCAACTTATTATCAGTTGTTCATTCCAACTTTATTACCACATGTCAATCGAGTTTTATATATGGATGTGGATATGATGGTCATGAAGAACTTAGATGAGTTGTATTATACGTCGTTTGAGGGAAATTATTTAGTCGCGGTTAATGATTTAGCGATGATAAGACAGGAAAATTATTGGGGAACCACGTTGCTTGGTAAGTCTTATAAAAATTATTTCAATAGTGGCTTATTATTGATGAATTTGTATCTTATGCGTAAAAATCAGCATTTATCAAAATTATTAAAATTTATTGGGGAAAATTATCTCTATTTCAATTACGATGTACAAGACACATTTAATTTATTTTACAGAGGTGCGGTTAAATATTTCCCGATGACTTTTAATTGGATGCCTAATGATTATCGATTTTATGAGAAAAAGTTCGAAGATTTATCTATTATTCATTTTTGTGGTGAAGCAGCTAAACCGTGGCGAAATCATAGCTATGTAGATGACAACTATACTTTATTGAAAAACTATTATCGTTGCAGTAAATTAGCTGTGGATCATTTGCTTAATCGACAACCACGAGTCGCAATATTTACTGATGATACGGGTGTTTTCAATTCAGAAAAGCACAAGGTAGAGAGCTTTTTGATGCAGATAGAAGCCAATGTAGAAATATATATTCTTTTTGATGAACGAAGAGTGGGGGATTATTTATATGACTATGCACAGCTAAGTCCTTACATTCATCTAGTGGCGAAAAAACAAAAATCTCACTTACAAATCATGCGTGAGATTCTGAAAAAGGATGTTGTGGATTATGTGTATTGTCTTTATGGAATGGATTATTTAGAAGTAGAGGATGCAATATACCAATTGACTTCTATTGCTGAAGATTATCAGGCAGATGTTGTATTTTCAACTTATAAAGTTTTAGAGGTTGAAAAAGGGTTGTTCTATCAATATAGAACTGAGAATCAAATTAATGAGGTAAAGGCTTCTGATTATGAAGTATATCAGAAAAAACACTTTTCAAATTTAAATTCATTACAAGGAACACTTATAAAAACACCAATTATTGAATCTGTCTTAAATGAGGATGTTATAACAGAAGATGAGATAATGTTAAAGGTCATATCTCGAAGTTCGCGAATATATTATAAAGATTCGTATTTTTGGATTAAAAAATGTTAAGTCAAATACTGAAGAAAATAGGCAGTTTAGATTTTACAAAAAAGGAGAATCAAAATTATGTATGAGAAGATTACCATTTTACTCAGAATATCCGATATAGATAAATATCGCCAGTCAATTGACAGTGTTGTGGAACAAACATACTCTAATCTTGATGTCTGGTTATTTGCCGATTATTTTTCAACTATTAATGAAATGAAAGAAAAAAGAAATATTAATGTATTCTCATTTGATGAGTTTGAAAAGTATCGTATACATAAATTGCCAGTAGATGGATATGTTCTTTTATTACAAGAAAATGAATGCTTCGCTAATCCAGATTCTTTAGAAAAAATGTATATACAAATGAAAAAAGAAGCAGCGGATTGTTCAATTTCTTCAGTAATGCGTTGTAATAATGGAAATTATTATTTTCGTTTCACTGATGGTAAGATTTATCATATAAATCATAATAATGCCTATTTATACTCTAGAAAATACGGGGATCATCATTTTGAATTTCGTAAATGTTCAGGTATTTTATTTAAAGCTGAATATATTAACTTTGAAGGAAAAAATGAACAAAATATAGTCCTTAATCTTTTGGACAAAAGTCCTTTAACAATTTTTGATACGCATAATTATTTATGTTTCTTAGAAGATGATAAATATAGCGTTAATGATTATTCTGTTAAGTCCATAACTTTACCTAGATATATCGATTCAGATAACAGAGATAAAATTATAGAGGACATTTCAAACATCATTAGTATAGCTTTGTGTGTGAATAGTAAGTATGCCAAATATATTCATCCGTTGATTTATAGTTTAGATAAACATAGTAACAGCCCAATAAATTTATATTTAATCTATTGGGAATTAGATTCCGCTATGCTTGAAATGGTTGATAAATTATCTGAAAATCTGAAAAATATAACGATTTTTTGTCGAAAAGTTAGTTCCTACAATTTCCGATTACTTTCCAAAATTCGTCGTGAAGACTCTAAATTACCGATTGAAGCATATTTTCGTTTTTTATTGCCAAGTATGTTTCCGAAGTTGCAACGTATCTTATATTTAGATGTTGATATGTTGGTGGTAGATGATTTATCAGATCTATGGGCAACTCCTTTTGACGGAGATTTTATCATTGCCTCAAAAGATTACCCTTTGGTTAGTGATTGTCATAGTTATTCTTATTATTTATTAGGTGAACGATGGGGAGCTAATTATATCAATTCTGGAATGCTTTTATTTAATCTGTCTATGTTTCGTGAATATCAAATTTTCGATAAGTTATTAAAATTCGTTTATGACACGTCACATTTGTATTTTTTGGATGATCAAGATGCATATAATTTGTTCTTTAATAGATGTATACGTTTTGTTGGTGTGGAAAATAATTTTGTATTACCGATGATCAAGAAATTGTCATTAAAAGAGAATCAATTGCGTATTATTCATTATTGTGGTTACTCAGCTCCCAAACCATGGACGAATAATTCATATTTAGATCATAAGCAATATTCATTGGTTGCCAAATATCGGAGTGTAAAAAGACGAATTGATTCATTGCTATATTCCAATATGAAGCTTGCGGTTATTATTGATTGCAAATTCGGAAAGGAAAATTTGGAAAACATATTAGAAGAATTAGCGAAACAGAGTTTTATGTATTTCGACGTATACTTAATCAATGTTTCGACGGATGATATTCAGCTTTCACGATTTAATTACATTACAATTTCTGTTTTACAAAATAGCTTTGAAGATCTTATAAAATCATTTAATAAAGATTGTTTATATAGATATATTATGACAATTAATAATGATGTGATTATACCTGATGATGATTGGTTGAGACAGTTGGTTGTGAGGATGTATGACAATGGTTGGCAAATGAAAATTGTTGAGACCACAAAGATGCCAAAAATTCAAGAAGATATTCAAGTGGGTATAGAAGATAAAAATATAGCTACAATTTATTCCTATGTTTTTTTATGTAACGATATTTTAAAGATAGATCTAGAATAGCTAAGGGGATATGAGATATGACGCCAAAAATAACTATAATGACAATAGTTGATAAGTAAGCGTAGGATAGGATAGTGGGTGTACGCCAAATAGCCTGATATGCTATAATTTTTTCAAATTGAATAGTATTCAGGCTTCTTTTTTTGAAGTAGTGTTGATATTTCTCGGTGCAGATAGAGCTAATTTTACATTTTTCTTGTGCTTCGTCCGACCAAGGTAAATAGCGAGCAAAATCCTCTGCAGTGGGTGCTTCCAACGCTTTTATTTGTGTAAGTAACCATTCAAAATATTTCCGCGGGCTTAGACCATTCACTTCTGCGGTCATGATGAGTGATTGGTAGATTGCATTCGCCCTTGCCCCTTTTCCGTTCTTAGAGAATAACCAATTCAATTTTTCCTGTGACAATGTCTTTGACGAAATTTTGATAGATTTATACTGCCTAATACTGTTTTGCGTTCAAAAATTTTGAAAAATTGACCTGATAGTGCGTATTATGTACCAATGATTTAAAAATTGACTCAAGTAAAAGTCATAATTTTTGAACACTATTTAGCATAAAATTTAATGAAAACGAAAAAAAATAAACTACCTTCCCCTTATATTTCCCAGAACCAGAAGAAGAACTTGCTGACCTTATTGAAAGTTTTTGATAGATTGAGTGATTACGTCCTAGACCAAAATTATTTGAGTGGGTTAGTAAATGAACAACTCCATGATGAGTGTTTATTTGTATGTACTTTACAAAATAGAAAGCAGTTATATGCTTGTTTTGATTACCTAGATAAATAAACATAGTTATAGGGATGCTATTACTATGTTTGAATAAATAATCTCCTAAATAATTCCGTTTTTAAAGAAAATATATGTTTAAATATTTGTCATATGGTGAATAGAGAATTGTGGCTTTTGTTGCAAAGTTGTACAATATAGCAATCGTGCTTCTTGAATATTCTTTAATAAATGTTTTTTTATACTTTGCTAACTCTAATAGGTTATATTTTGTGTCCGAAAGTGTAGTTTGTTATGTTAAATTATTTAGCAATCACATAAAATAACTTTAAAATGGTTGCTGTCATTTTAAAAAACAGATAGAATAATAGAGTCCCTAGGAAGCGGTGAATATGGATTAGGAAATGATATTGTATTCATTAGCAATAACTTGATATGGGAAATGTTGATTTTGAAATATGCGCATTAGGTGTTCTTGAAATAGATAAATCTATTAAATGGTGCGGTGACAATGGTGTATTTTGCTGGTGATGGCGAATCCGTTAAATGTTTATGTGTAGAGTTTGAATTTTGATTGCCAAAAAACTATAGGATTTTGTATTTAGGGTTCTCATTTATTGCTTTTTATTCTTAATCAAATGAAATTACAAAGTAGTTTAGGTGATTGATAAATAACTTGCTTTAGAGGAGTTACATACGATATAAACAACTAATTCTTAAAAATAATTTTCTGAAACAATGTTTTTTAATTGCGATATTTATCTTTTTAATCTAAATGTACGGTACTTGGAAACGCTTTTTATCGGAGCGGAATTATGTCCTTTTTAAATCTTATAAATTTAATGAAGAATTTAAGATGAGGAATCTAATTATATTATTGAGGGTTTGATGAGTGTCAGTGCATAGATAATAATTTTATGGAGGTGAGAAAATGAAGTATAGTCCGTTAAAGGAACAACTAAGTAAAGAGATTCATGATTTTAGGGAATCACGTAACCCCCGAGCACCTAATAAAAAAGTTCATTAGTTAGAAAGTTATTATATCTACTAATAGGCATCTCAACTTTGGCGGGGTTAGTCAAAATTATAATTGTCCTATTATACGAGTTGATATGAATGAACAGATGAATTTGGGGAAAAATATTATATGTGAGGAGAGTAAGGAAATATATGAAGCAATCGAATCGGAAAAGACCGGTTGAAACAGACCGATTAACGCGCTTTAAAATGCGTAAGTCGGGTAAAAACTGGATTGTAATTGGTACGACTTGGTTACAATTCTTGAATTTTACACGACTATTTCGAACGACCAGTGTCAAAGTCGAAGAAGATACTGTCGATGATGGCAATGATTCGTCAAGACGAGCGATCCTAAAGGCAATTGTCGCGGGGACCTCGATTATCGCCGGTGGTGCAACGTTAACACATCAACAACAAGTCGAAGCAGATGAAACAGTTGCCAATGAAAAAGTCATCGACACCAATGCGAATACGACGCAAAAAGCAACTTTTACTGTACCTACTGAGTTAACTTCAGACACGACTTCCTTGAATACTAGCCAAAGCGAATCTATCAGTATACAAGAAAGTCAATCAGTAAGTGCATCAGCGAGTGTACAGGAAAGTTTATCTACTAGTGCTTCTATGAGTGCATCCACAAGTGCCTCACAAAGCGCTCAAGCATCAGTGAGCGATAGTCAGAGTGCTAGCGAAGTAGTAGCAACGAGTCAAAACATTCAGACTAAGAATAAAACACAGGCTACAGTGGCGAAACAAGCAAGTCCTATGTTACGCGCTGCAGCAGTCCAAGCAACGACTGCAACCAATGAAACAACACAAGTAGAAGCGTCTACTGAAACAGCCAACACAGCAAAAGCACAACTTGAACAAATGATTATGGAAGCAGATGCAATGATGCATACAGAAGGCTTCCAAAATGCGAGCCAAGAATATCAGACTGCTTACATTGCGGCTGTTCAATATTATCGAGAAATTTTGTCTGATTCTGCAAACAATTTATCAGAAGAAGATTACCAATATGGCGTTGCAAGTTTAGGTGAACTACAAGGCGTATTTACCGGAACAACAACGCTTCAATCTCAAGTATTTGCTGTAGGAGCAGCGCAAGATACTCAACAAACTGCTACAATGCTTACAAACAATAAGGGTGGTAGATATATTAAGGGTGATAAATACAATCGTATTTGGACCAATTTTACGAGTGGTTCGCCACAATATCATTTAGTTGCTTCGCGAGACTCAGGTCAAGGATGGGGCTATGTTGAGGCAAATATCGTAGTTAATCGTGAAACTTTACCTAATGGTCATGATAAATGGACGGTAACATTTTTCCCACACAAAGGATTTAACAGTGGTAACCCTGGAGATGATAGTGCAAACGGTCTTGTTAATGCAAAATTTGGTATAGGACTGACGAGCGACTATACAGTAGTTTCGCCGGTAAAAATTATTGTAGATACGGATCCTAATGAATTGGAATATGGTACGGATTATAGTGTTGGAAAAGTTGAAGCATATAAGGAAATGGAATTTGATCCTAGTAAGAATGTTAATCCAGAAACGGGTGAAGTTACAACACTTAATCCTTCAAGTGAAGTGTTTAATCCATACTTACAAAAAGTATATTTTGTCTCTGATGAAGTAACCCCTGATATTTTCACCAAAGCGATTCAGTCTGCATTAATTACAGAAGGTAAGACGGAATCCGGAACAGCAATTGTTACAGATGGACTTAATTTACAGGAGCAAACAGTTAGAAATAGTAGTAATTCTATTCCTAGTGGTGATAAAGTTTTAACAACAAATGGTGGGCGAGACGGTGGTCACTACAATTCCGATAACTATCATACCATGATGTACTTTAAATCATGGGGAATAACGAGTGGCTCGCAACATTCATCCATTACAATAAGCTTTGAAACAGAGCATAATCTTCAACATCAAGCAAATCTACAAGTAGGGAAAGATGGCTATCAAACATTTTCTGGTTTAACAGCAGCCGTTAAATCTTATCAAAATGCATGGCAGAATATGTTTTCAATCTATGAAGGTGAAGAAGCAAGTAGCCAAACTACACCAATTAGAGTCATATTTAAGGAAAAATACGATTTAGGCGGACAATCTAGTTTGGAAATTCCTCAACATCAGTATGTGATGAGGGGGACTAATAACAATAAAACTTTTGATGTTACTAACTCCACTGTTGTAAATGGAGAGGAACGCAATGTAGTTGATTTCACGGATATTGATAGTAACTATACCGCAGAACAAATAAACGAATATTTCAAAAAAATCTTAAATGATTCTACCTTACCAACTATTGAAGGATTTAAAAGAAGTATTACCACAGAAAGTAAGATTATTGATGGTATTCAAACGCAAGTAAATACGTTTACATTTACCAAAATAGATACCAGTAAAATTAGTGATACAGGACAATTGCGAACGGATATTGGTAACTTACAGGAAAAAATTGTAGCATTTACAAAAAATGTAGCAAATCAAACAAACCAGCTGAAAAGTTTAGATGGAACTGCCCTTTCAACTTTAAACGGAAGTGATTTAAAAAATAAAGTTAAACAGGATTATTATGATATTGTCGAAATGAAAGGAAATATTATTTCGGAAATCAATACACTGTTAGCTACTAATCCTAGGAATGCCGAAGAAGTAAAAGTTCTCAAACAAATAACCGAGTCCATGGAAAAGGTTGCAGAGCTTACTAGTGAACAATTGGGAGATATTAGAAACTTATATCTTGACTCAACAAAGCCGGTAAGACCTTATGTTCAAAATAAAACTTATAATAATCCTAAAACAGGTGATAATCTAGCCAATGAAGCGTTACAAGATTGGATGAATATTTATACTGCATATAATGGGGCTATTACACAACAAGCGAAGCGTTTACTGGGAATTACACAAAATACTAAAGGTGTGACCGTTGACAATGCAAGTACAACGACTAGAGCGGAGTACGACAAAGCTAAACAACGAGTCATAGATTTAATTCAACCTAATCAAGTGAGTAATACTGGCGCAACTGGAACTTATTCACAAATATTTGATGCTCTTTCAGGTTTGAATGATGCAATTTATAACTTAAAAGATGCAAAAGAAGAAAGTTTAAGCTTGTCTGCAAGTGAAAGTGCAAGTGAGTCAGCAAGTACATCAGCATCTGAATCAGTATCAACAAGTGCGAGTGAATCGGCAAGCACATCAGCATCTGAATCAGCATCGACAAGTGCAAGTGAATCAGCAAGCACATCAGCGTCTGAATCAGCGTCAACAAGTGCAAGCGAGTCCGCAAGCACATCAGCGTCTGAATCAGCGTCAACAAGTGCAAGCGAGTCCGCAAGCACATCAGCGTCTGAATCAGCATCAACAAGTGCAAGCGAATCAGCAAGTACAAGTGCATCAGAGTCAGCGTCGACAAGTGCAAGTG
>JAEWFE010000143.1 GCA_023389005.1 Bacillota bacterium | reverse complement strand
AAGAAAACGCCCAACAAATTGGTGTGGCACTTGAGTTTATTTTAAGTGATTGCTTAGATGAAGTAGCAGGCCCGATTGATGTTTTAATTTCCAACCCGCCTTATATAAGCCAAGATGAATATGAATTAATGGATGTCAGTGTCCGCGAGTTTGAACCCAAAATGGCCTTATTTGCGGAAAATAATGGCCTTGCGATTTATGAAAAACTTGCCAGACAAGCACAAAGTAAGTTAGCTAAGGATGGCAAGATATTTTTAGAAATTGGTTTTATGCAAGGTCCTGCTGTGAAAGAACTATTTCAAGCAGCCTTTCCAAAAAAGCAAGTTTCGATTCATCAGGATTTATTTGGTAATGACCGCATGATTGTGGTGGAATAGTGGATAAGTGGATATCTTTTCCACAAGTTGGGGATAATCAAGTAAGAAATGTGTATAAATCAAGAAATGTATGAAAAAAGGATGTGGATAAGTTGTGGATACAATCATATATAAACAGGATTTAGCGATACCGGCACAGTTATTAAAATCAGGTCAAGTCGTGGCTTTTCCTACAGAGACGGTGTATGGTTTAGGTGCGAATGCTTTAGATAAAGAAGCGGTCAAGCAAGTTTTTGCAGTGAAAGGCCGCCCGAGTGATAATCCGCTGATTGTCCATGTAGAAAGTTTTGAACAAGCCAAAAAATATATTCAAACGCTACATCCTTTGGCAGAAAAAATCGTCCAACACTTTTGGCCAGGACCTTTAACGTTAATTTTTGAAATTATTCCGGGCTCTTTGCCACAAGAAGTAACAGGTGGTTTGACGACCGCCGCTTTTCGGATGCCAAATTCAAAATTGACTTTAGATTTGATCCATCAAGCAGGAGTTCCTTTAGTGGGACCAAGTGCCAATACTTCTGGAAAACCTAGTCCTACTTGCGCTGCCCATGTCTATCATGATTTACAAGGAAAAATTGCTGGCATTGTGGATGGGGGCAATTGTCAGGTCGGAGTAGAGTCTACAGTTTTAGATTTGAGTAATCCTAAGTCTGCACCAATGATTTTAAGACCAGGTGCCATCACGAGGGAAATGTTAGCAGATTTTCTAGATATGGAGATTCTTTTGGACAAACATTTAGTCAAAGAAAGCGAAACTCCCAAATCACCTGGAATGAAATACAAACATTATTCACCCAATACACCAGTAATGATGGTTCAACCGGAGATTTTAGCCAAAGCCGTCTCCGATTTGAAAGCGCAAGGCAAGAAATTAGGTTTATTAGCTAGTCCGAAGCAATTAGTAGGCCTAAATGTTGAGTTGGTTTCAGCTTATGAAGATGACTCGGTTGAAGCTGCGACAAAAGGATTGTTTGCAGGTTTGCGTGCCTTAGATGAACAGGACTTGGATTTGATTTTAGTTACAACGACTGCGGAAACTGGGTTAGGTCAAGCCTACATGAATCGACTAAAAAAAGCCGCTGGGCAAAAGTGGTATCAAGGAAAATAAGAAGAAAAGTCTATCTCTTTAATGGGGTAGGCTTTTTTGTTCAAAAATAATTTTTAATATTTATTGATTATTTAATTTATTTTAAGAAACAGGATAAAATGTATAAGAAATAGATAGTATGGATGAGGCAAAGATACAAGAAGTTGTAAATTAACAACTTTTATTAAGTGAACTGGTTTATTAAAATTAAAAAATGGGAATTTAATATAAAATAGAAAAGAAAATCGATAATTTTAAGGGTTATTAAGTTGTGGAGATACAATTATTTATTGTTTAAAAGCAAGATATGTATTGACAACCGACTTGCAAACGCTTTATAATTTGGTTGTAAGTTGTGAAAAAACAATATTGGAGGTGTAGACATGATTGATAATGAAAGCATTATTCGGAGGTTAAAGAAACCCAAAGGGAAGGTTGATGTAGTGCTTGATACGGATACTTACAATGAAATTGATGATCAATTTGCTTTAGCATATTTAATACAGTCCGAAGATAAACTTAATTTAAAAGCTGTTTATGCGGCTCCGTTTTTCAATCATCATTCAATAAGTCCAAAAGATGGAATGGAAAGAAGCTATGATGAGATATTTAACTGTTATAAGTTGATGAAGGAAAATAGATTTGATAATGTTACTTTCAAAGGAGCTGATTCATTTCTTAAAGATGAAAAAACACCTGTAATTTCTGATGCAGTTAAGGATTTAGTAGAACGATCAAAAGATTATAGTGAAGAAAATCCGTTATATGTGATAGGAATTGCAGCAGCTACGAATATCGCATCAGCTATTTTATTAGATGAAACAATTGTTGAGAGAATCGTTGTGTTGTGGCTAGGTGGATTAAGTTACGATTGGCATGATAATCAATCATTTAATTCTGGACAAGATATCGCAGCTGCACGAGTTTTGTTAGATTCTGGTGTGCCACTAGTTCAATTTCCTGGAAAAAATGTGATTTCCGCATTTACAACGACAGGGCCGGAATTAGAATACTGGCTAAAAGGTAAAAATGAGTTTTGCGATTATATGATTGAAAAAACAGCAGAAGAAGCACGAATTTGTTATGGTGGTCGAGTTTGGTCTAGAGCCATTTGGGATGTTGTTCCGGTTGCTTGGTTGTTAGATGGAGATTTTATGTTGGATACGCTAGTAAAAAGTCCGATAATGCAATACAACAATTATTATAGCTTTGATCCTAGACGTCATTTCATCAAATATGTTTATAGAATAGAAAGAGATAATTTGATGGATGACTTATTCACCAAATTGACACGTATTCCTTAAATGAGGTGATGAAAGTGCGTACAAAATCGATTATACAGAAGATAGAACCTTATTTATATTTGATTCCTGCATTTATTTTTATTGTAGCATTTACTTATTATCCGTTTATTACGAATGTTATTGATAGTTTTTTTAATGTAAATGCTTTTGGTGAGCGAAATTATTTTGTTGGATTAGAAAATTACATCAATATTTTTCATAATAGAAGATTTTTACAAGCAATAATGAATACGATTGTTTATTCTCTTGTGACAATTCCTCTTTCTTTATCAATTGGTTTGTTACTAGCATTAGTTGCACGAAAAAAGAGAAAATTATCGCCAATTTATGAGGCGATGTTTTCTCTGCCAATGGCTATGTCTTTATCTGTGATGGCGATGGTATTTCAATTAATGTTGAATCCAACTTTGGGAATAGTTAACAAAGTAACCGGATTAGATATTAATTGGCTAAAAGATGCAAGTTTTGCATTGCCTTCATTAATTTTTATGGAAATCTGGTTGAATATAGGGTTTAACTTTTTGTTTATGCTTACAGCTGTAAGAGGAATACCTGATGAGGTTTTAGAGAGTGCCGAAATAGATGGCGCAACGGGTTTTACAGCTTTATATAAAATAATTTTACCTTGTATCTCACCAACAATTTTATTCTTACTTGTTTCATCTGTGGCTAAAACAATGATTACTAGTGGGTTGACTTTGATTCTAACACAAGGAGGTCCAGATGGTTCAACAGAAACGATTGTATCTTTTATTTATAAGAGTGCGATATTAAATCAAAATTATAATATTGGCTACACTGCTTCAGTTATAGGGTTCATTATTACATTTATTTTTGTTGGCCTTAGCTTCATTTATGAAAAGAAGGGAGTGCATTATGAATGAGATTGAAAAAGAATCGTGGAGATATTCTTTATCAAATAGGCGCTATATTTCTTGGTTTAGTAGTACTGACACCTGTTTTGTATGCGCTATCTGTTTCGTTTATGCATCCTGAAGAAATATTAAGCAAAGAGGTTCACTTGTTGCCGAGGAGTTTTTACTTAGGAAATTATATTGCTGCATTTAGAAAAACGACTTTGGTTCGATTTCTGATAAATTCATTGGTTATGACATTAGGAGCTGCGACAGTAAGATTGCTAACAGCTTCAACAGCAGCATTTGCGTTTTCGTTCTTTGAATTTAAAGGGAAACGTTTATTGTTTACCTTAGCTTTGGGAACGATGATGATACCACCTGATTTGTTAATTGTCAAAAACTATGGAACAGTTGCTAGAATGGGACTTATTAACACTTATTTAGGAATGATGATTATTTTCTTTGTAACAGCGATGAATATTTTTGTAATGAGACAATATTTCTTATCATTTTCTCGCACAATATATGAAGCTGCGATGATTGATGGTTGTAGTAATTTGATGTTCTTCATTCGAGTGTTGTTACCATCTTCTAAACCCGTTTTGATTACTACATTCATTTCGTCTTTTGTTGGTGTTTGGAATCAGTATTTATGGCCGTTATTAGTTACGAATCAAAATGAAATGCGTACTGCTCAGGTAGCTGTTACTTTGCTGAACTTCCCAGATGAAAGTCCGCATGGAATTATTATGGCTGCAGCAATAATGATTGTAATACCTACTGTAGTTGTATTTGTTGCTTTCCAGCGTTATATCAAGAAAGGTATGATGGCTGGTGGCGTTAAAGGATAAATATTAAAATCAGAGGAGGAGAATCCTGATGAAAAAAATGATTGCTGTTGTATGTAGTACGTTGTTGTTATTAAGTTTAAGTGCTTGTGGTGGGAAAAAGAGTGAATCGGCATCTAAAGAATCTGATGATACAGTCAAACTAAGCAAAGATTTCAAAGATACGGAGATTGTTTTTTGGCATGCAATGGCTGGAGGAAATGGAGAAGCCATTGAACAAATAGTCAAGGATTATAATGCAACACAAGGTAAAGAAAATGGTGTCAAAGTTACAGCGGTATTCCAAGATAAGAAGATAGCCAGCAAGGTAAAAATGGCATCTTCATCTAGAGATAATAAAAATGCTCCAGATGTGATTCAAACGGTAGGTATGGATATTCCAACTATTTCCAAGTTGCCACAAGTAGTCTCTGCGCAAACCTTTTTCGATGATAAAAATTCTAACATAAAGACGGATGACTACTATGACCAAATGTTACGAGCGTTCACTTATGAAGATAAGATTGTTGGTGTACCAATGAATGCTTCTACACTTCTTTTGTATTATAACGAAGATTTATTAAAAGAATTAGGTTATGATAAAGCACCACAAACATTGGACGAATTAGCTGAAGTAACTAAAAAGATTAAAGATAAAAAAGGAATTGATGGGCTAAATTCTCAAATTGGTCGTTATCAATTAGCCAATTTCATTGTGAGTCAGTTCCCTGAAAGTTTTATGGGTGATCATGAAGGTGGAAGAAAAGCACCTATGACTAAGTTAACCATTGATAAAGATGGTACACTTGATAAGTTCTTAACAGAATGGGAAAAAGTTATTAAATCCGGTGGACTAAAATATGTAGAAGATAATGCCAATGAAGAATTTGCTACAGGAACAAATGGTATGGCTTTACTTTCTTCTTCAAGACTAGGTGCCATTAAGAGTTTATCAGCTGGAAAATTCCAATTCCAGACGGCATTTTTACCAAAAGTTTCAAAAGATGATACTAGTGGTGCTAGTGTTGGAGGAAGTTCTTTAGTTTTATATAATCGTGGAGATAAGAAGAAATTATCTGCAGCATGGGATTTTATCTCTTATGCAACCTCTCCAGAAGTTCAAGCAAAATGGTCTCAAAAAACAGGTTACATTCCAGTAAATAAAGAAACAGAAAATCTTCCTGATATGAAATCTTTCTATAGTGAAAATCCTCAATTTAAAGTGGCGCTCGATCAAATGAAGGCTTCAAGTCCATTAGCACAAGAACCATTTGATTTAGTAAATTGGGAAATCAATGATATTGTGACTGATGAAATGCAAAAATTTGCTGAAGGAAAAATTTCTAAAGAAGAATGTGCAAAAGAAATTGTAAGCAAATCGAATAAAGCACTAGACGAATATCATCAAGCGAATAGTTAATGAATTTTGTCGGGAAATTATTAATTTGACAGTTTTTAATTTCTCGACTTTTTTATGGAGCAAGATTATGAATGATATAAAATATATTTTTTGCGATATTGATGGTACGCTTTTGAGGCGTGGTGAGATGTTACAAGATTCGTTTATCCAAAAGATTAGACAAATGAAAGAAAAAGGATATTACTTTACTTTTGCTTCAGGAAGATTACCTTATATGATACAGCCGATATTAGAAGATTTAGAGCTGGATAATGCTTACTATGTTTCTTGTAATGGTGCATTGGTAAGAAATAAAGAAAAAGTATTATTTATACAAAAATTTCCATTATCTTTAGTCAGTCGATTGATCGATTTGGCATTAAAATACAATATGACTGTTTTATATGCAATTGATGAAGAAGAGTTTTTATTGCAGGAAAATAGTGCTACTATTAGGAAAAGAGCAGAACGTGGTCGCTATCACCCATTAAGAAAGGTAACATCTGATGAATTTGCTACTTTAAAAATATTAAAAATGAATATCTTAACGGACGATAGTGAACAAACGATAAGTATACTACATTCAGAATTGTCGGAATTGGTTTCTGAGTTAAATATCACTAGGTATGGAGATTACGGTGTAGAGATAGTTGCAAAAAATGTTAACAAATTAACAGGTGTTCAATTGCTTTTATCTCATTTAGATGGTCAATTAATTCATTCTTGTGCGATTGGTGATAATGAAAATGATGCACAGTTAATCGAAGCAGTTCAACTTGGAATTGCAGTTGGTAATGCAACAGAAGAACTAAAAGATGTAGCAGATGTAATCATGAAACAAGAGGCTAGTCTAGGCGTAGTTGAAGCATTGACCTATATTGATAACTTGAAAAGAGAGAAGGAACAGATATGAGATTATCGACATCGACGAATATCTTATTTGAAAGACAAAATCAAGCACCAATTAATCCGTTAGAAACAATGGTATTTTGTAAAAATGCGGGTTTTGAGGTTTTAGATTTTTGTTTTCATGATTTAAGCACTTATCAAAATGATTTTCTGACTGATAGTTGGCAAGATTATTTTAAAAAATGCAAAGAGAAGGCTGATGAGATAGGGATAGAGTTTAGTCAAGGTCATGCAGTTGTTTATGATTTTTGCAGAAAGGATATTAGTCATCCTCATTTTGAACAATTATTGACAAAGTGTATTATAGGTGCGAGTGAGATAGGCGTGAAATGGCTAGTTTTGCATCCATCCACCGTTCACAGTAATCGACCATATCTTGATTCTAAAAAAGCAAATGTTGAATTTTTTAAACGCTGGGTAGATTTCGCAGCCAAATATCAAGTTGGTTTAGCAATAGAAAATATGTGGGATGCACATATTTCACCAATAAAACTTTATTGTACAACAGCTGAGGAATTAGTTGATTTGGTTGAAGATGTACCAGGACTAGAAATATGCTGGGATCAGGAACATTCTTCAATCATGAATCAGGATATTCTTTCTTCGTTACGATTGATAGGTTCTCATTTAAAAGCAACGCATATTTCTGATTATACCAATCCAAGAGATATACACTTATTGCCTTTTATGGGAAAGAGTAATTGGTCAGAAATTATGAATGCATTCAAAAAAGTAAACTATCAAGGAGATTTTGATTTGGAAATTCATCGTTATTTGACGAAGATGCCACTTGAAAATTGTGAACAGGCAATACGCCTAAGTTACGAAATTGGTTCAACATTGTTAAAGATGGTGAAGTAAAATGAATAAGTTGTATGCATTGTTGCCAAAGGTGGAGTTACATTGTCATTTGGATGGTTCAGTAGATAGGGAGACGTTGAAAAAGATTTATGCTCATAATAATGAACAACTACCTTTTTCTGATAGAGAATTAGATAAATTGATGATAGCGCCGATGAAATGCAAAGATTTAAGTGAATATTTAAACGCTTTTCCTATTGTAACGAAGGCATTGCGGAGTAAAGAAGCACTTAAATTAGCTTTATATAGTTTGATAAAACAAGCAGAAAAAGAGAATTTGTTATATTTAGAAATTCGTTTTTCTCCTTGGCACTTATCAACAGATACTTTCTCTATGGAAGAGATAGTTGACGCAGTTTTACAAGCATGGGATGAAATCTCTAGACACACATTCTTAGAAGTCGGATTTATTTTGTGTATGATGCGTGGAAGAGAAGAGGTTATCAATAAAGAAGTTTTATCATTAGCGAAAAAATATAAAAATCAGGGAATTGTTGGCATTGATTTGGCTGGCAATGAATTAAAATATCCAACGATTGACTATCGAGATTTATTTGATATAGCTTGTAATTTTCAATTGCCTTTTACGATACACGCAGGTGAAACTGGAAATTGGCAAAATATTGAAGATGCAATAAATTTCGGTGCAAAAAGAATTGGACATGGATTAGCCTGCATATATAATGAATGGACTTTAAATGCTGTTATTGAAAAGCAAGTTTTGCTTGAATTATGTCCTATATGTAACATTCAAACTGGGGCTATTCCTTCGTGGGGAAAATACCCTATTCCTATCTTCAAGCGGAGAGGTGTTAGATATTGCATTAATACAGATAATCGAACAGTATCCAATACCACGTTAGCGAATGAATATCAGCAAGTTTCGACTAACGTTAGTCAATTGTCTATGTCAGAGCTAAAAAAACTCAATGTACAGGCGATGAAGTATTCCTTTGCGTCTAAACAGACGATAGATAAGGTGAGTGAGCAAATATTAAATTATAAATTAGAATAGAGTGGAGTGTATGCTGATATATGATATTTTATTTAGAATTGTCCTAGCTTTGTTTTTTTCAGGAATAATAGGATTGGAAAGGGAAAAAAACCAGAGCAACGCTGGTATGAAAACACATACCTTAGTAGGTGTTTCTTCAGCATTAATCGCTATTATACAGTGTCAAATTCGTTATGAAGCCTTTCAACAAGCATTACAATATTCAGATTTAGCTAATTTTTTTGGTTCAGATCCAGCGAGATTGACTGCTCAAGTAATATCTGGAATTGGATTTTTGGGAGCAGGAACGATTATTGTAACAAAACACAGCATTTCGGGTTTAACGACTGCGGCTTCGATATGGTCAGTTGCCTGTTTAGGAATTTCTATAGGTATGGGATATTATCAAATTGCAGTAATTGGCTTTATAGCTATTTTCGCTTCTTTATATTTCATCAAAAAATTTGTTAATCTGTCTATTCCAACCAAATTAATCATTAAATACTTAAATGGAATGACGACGCTTGAACAGATTAGGAAAGACTTAGAAAAATTGGATTTAGAATATACAACTGTAAAATATGATGTTCAAGTATATGGAGATATTAAACTTTACACAAGTATATTTGAAATTAAGTCACTAGATAAACAGTACTTCGACAAATTATTAGACATATTTGCGCATGATGATAATATAATTAATTGTGAGCGTACAAAAATTGAATAATTGAAGGAGTGTGTATTTATAGTGAAAAAAATAGAGCGGCAAAAAAAGATTTTGGAAATTTTATCTAAAGTTCCATTAACAACGATTAGTGAACTTTCTGAAATATTAAATGTATCAACAGAAACAATTCGTAAAGACTTAATTACTTTATCTTCAGAAGATAAAATTATACAGACGCATGGTGGTGTAGCGCTTAAAATAAAAAGAAATAAAAGTCAACCTTTTGATTATCGGATGAAAATAAGTAGTCATAGTAAAAAAGTGGTAGCCAAAAAAGCTGTAACTTTGATTGAAAAAGACGATATTGTTTTACTAGAAAGTAGCACAACTTCACTAGCTTTAGTAAATGAATTGTGTAAAAATAAAGAATTGCTTTCATCATTGGTAATTGTTACTTCATCTTTTAAGATAGCTGCTTTAATTGATGAGTGCTTCAATGAAGATGAGAAAAAGTGTAAATTATTTTTTATAGGTGGTTGGATGGATTTCTCGCAGCACAGTACTTCTGGAATGTATGTTTTAGATACGCTGAAAGAAATTCATATTTCAAAAGCATTTATTAGTGTAGCTGCAATAGATGAAATGCTTAATTTAAGTGGCTATAGTGAAGAAGATGTATTTTTTCAAAAAATAGCGATTCAACAAGCAAGTACGGTCATTTTGATGGTAGAAAAGAGTAAATATTCTAGAAAAGCGATGTTTAGAGTAGGAAATTTATCGGAAGTTGATTATTTAGTAACGGATATTCGATTAGACGATCATATCGAAAAAATTGCACGAGATTCTAATGTGATTATTGTTTCAGCGAATGAATAATATAAAAACGGTTGATATATAATTGGAGGTCTTACTGATGCAAAGAAAAAGTTGTATTGTAAGTTTATTAGCGTTTTTTGTAATGTTGCTGCTTCCTAATTATGTTTTTGCAGAAGGAAACATTGATATGGAAATTATATTTCCGAGTGTATCACAATCTCAAGTGGCACCAGATAGGGATTTTTATGTGATTGGAAATATTAATGGTTTTGTACCGAATGACGCTAAGTTAGAAGTTGTTGTAAGCAAAGATGCTAAAGTTTTGAGAAAAATAGTTAGTCAGAAAAAAGATGACAAATCATCGTTGAATATTGACTATCAATTATTAAGTTATTATGCAGGTACTGATAGAAGCCCACTATTAAATTCCATGATGCCAGATTTAGTTTATGATAAATCAAATCCGCAATCAATGAATTATCCATGGATTAAAGCGTATTTTAATGATAAGCATTTCACAGCTCTTGTGAATAATAGTCAAACTTACTCAACTGATGTTAACTATGATCAAAATGGTAATTTATATCAACCATTAGTTAATGGGGAATATCAATTACACGTGTATATAAAAAATAGTCAAAATCAAGTGCTGGGACACGCATCTAAAGTAGTGAAAATTGGTCATTTTGCCAATCGAGTTCTAAGTCGTTTCTCACCAACAAATCATTTTGAACGAGTATTAAAAGAAGCTGGAGAAAATAATTATCAAGTATTATTAGATCCATTTCCTGGCTACTGGTCTCCAGGTTCATTTATATCTGAATTATCTTCTAGTAATATCTTTGCTGAAATATTACCAAAATGGCGTCATGCAGATTTAGCGGAATATCAAAATGGTATTGCACATTTTTACATTTATAATGTGAAAGAGTCAAGTGCAACTTACAATGTAGAGGTAGGAACGCTACAGCAGCAACAAGTAATAGCTAATAATAACCGATTGATATGTTATTACTATAAATGGGGTGAACCCGAATTATCTAATTCTAAAAGTCCAATTGAACGCTTTTCAAGTAATGACTATTTAGCGATTACAAGAGTAGATAAGGCTGATACATCAACAAAAGAAAATAGTTTAGACGTGAATAAATTGAATAGTGTCGTTCATGACGAAAAATTATCTGATGGTGTAAATTTAGGTGAAATAAATAAAGTTGCTGTTTCTGGTGTAGTTAGACCAATTCAAAATACACCGTCTGATATTCAAAAACTATCTAATAATTCTTTTGTAATTAAAAATAAGATTAAGACGCTTAGTTATGAATTGTCGTGTAATGGTCAGACTAGATTTGAAAATAAAGAAGTGGGTATGGAACGTTTAATAAACAACAAAT
Organism: Bacillota bacterium; assembly: GCA_023389005.1. Taxonomy (GTDB): domain Bacteria; phylum Bacillota; class Bacilli; order Lactobacillales; family Enterococcaceae; genus Enterococcus_E. The sequence continues at coordinate 1,284 of JAEWFE010000143.1, read as the reverse complement.
CAAATCCATCATTATTAGAGTTTTACAGTTTATTAAGTATTCCTAGTGAATGGCAAAATAAAGAAATAAAAGTAACCGTAAGAGGTTATGATGTTTATGGTAAATATGTTGAAGGAACTACCGAAAGTTTTTATATGAATTCTAATAAACAAAATATAGAAAATGTAGCATAATATTTTAAAATATCAACTGTTTTTATTTTTGGGGATACCACCATTATAGTAGGTATCCTCTTTTTTTATCACAAAAAGTAGAAGCGTGGGACCCATTTGCAGAGGGGCGCCATGAACTATTTAGCAATTCACTTTTGGCAGACATTGGTCAAAAATACAATAAATCCGTTGGGCAAGTAGTGTTGCGTTAGTTGATGCAACGAGGCATTGTCGCTTTGGCTAAATCAGTTCGACCTGAACGGATGGCAGAAAATATTGACATTTTTGATTTTGAATTATCAGCAGAAGATACGCAGCTGATTGCGTCTTTAGATTTATCTGAATCTGCTTTCTTTGACCATGATGCACCTAAACAAGTGGAGTGGTTTATGCAAAGAATGTTAGACACGGAAAAATAGGTTCTAAGTGAGTGAATAAAGGCGAATGCTACAGCTAGTGAATATTCAACGCAATCTCATGGGTGTTATTGGCTTATTCATGTTGCGCAAGTAGGGAGAAGATTATTTCCAGAAACTGAATTTCTTCTTTTTGATTTCTTCGACAGAGTATAATTTGATGAGTCTACTCATTTCAGTAGTTAGATCATCATAATGCAAATGAAAATTATATCCTAAATTTTTCGCTGCGGCTTTAAGATATAGATTATATTCCTCGATTGTTAATTTTTCTGGCTTTTCAGACATGCGCATCACCTCAAATTAAGTATAACACATTTTCTAGAAAAGGATTACATCAAAATGCTAAGATTATTTTACATACAATTAGTACAAATTAGCTGATTTTTATTCGGTTTTATGCTAGAATTTAAGCAACTACTTGAGATTTTTTCTTTCAGTAGCATTTTTTCGTCAGCAAGCATGCCTTGACTGATAATATTTTTAAAAAGGAGTGTCCTACTTGGATTATAAGGCATTTGACCCAGAATTATGGCAAGCAATTGAAAATGAAGGCGTTCGTCAACAAAACAATTTGGAATTAATCGCGTCTGAAAATATTGTTTCTAAAGGTGTTTTAGCAGCGCAAGGCAGTATTTTAACGAACAAATACGCAGAAGGTTATCCAAATAAACGTTACTATGGTGGTTGCGAATTTGTTGATGTTGTGGAAACTT
>JAEWFE010000114.1 GCA_023389005.1 Bacillota bacterium | reverse complement strand
TTAGATTTCCAACACCTGTTGAATATTGAGCAAAGTGTTTGATATAATACATAATATATTTTAAAAATTCGTGATTAAAAAAGCAATCGACAATAAAAAAGCATTTGTGAGATAAACAACAGACAAAAATTATTTGTTGAAAAAAATTGAAATTTGGTGAGAACAAATTGAAAAAAGAAGATTTACGTACGAAAAGAACAAGAAAAATGATTTTAGAAGCTTTTATTAATCTCGTTGAGGAAAAAGGCTATGAACACGTGACGGTTTCAGACATTGCCAACCAAGCAATGATTAATCGGGCAACCTTTTACGCTCATTTTAAAGACAAACAAGATGTCTATGATTATATTTTTAAAGAAGCACTTGAGCAATTTATGAATGTGTTGGCTCCTGTCCAACTTGGCAGAACCAATCAATTACAATTACATGCCATTGAGCAAATCATTACCCATATTTTTGAGAAAATCCAAGAAAATCGTGTCTTTTTTAAAACAGTCCTAAATGCGCATGGTAATGAACAATTACGTAAACAAATCAGTCAAATCCTTCGTTCCACTTATGCCAATATTTTTGACCAAGTTGAAATTCGGGAAAAAGACTTTATCGTTCCTATTGATTTTATTATTGAATATATGAGTTCGACCTTTATGTCAAGTTTACACTGGTGGATTAATCAAGAAATTAGTTTTTCTCCAAAACAAATGGCACAATTAATCATTAAACTAGTCGGTAGCAACCATTTAAAAGTATTGGGTATTCAAATCAAATCATAAAAATTCGCGCAACAGTCTAACTATCATCTGAACTGTTGCGCGTCTTTTATTGCCAAAACTGTTTTAACTGATTTAACATACTATTTATATCATGCACGACAACACCTTTTGACCAATGCGAAGGATACAATTGCATATAATCTTTACGACTAAAACGTTGATCAATTAACAAAATCACTCCTCGGTCCTCTTCGGTGCGTATAACCCTCCCTGCTGCCTGCATCATCTTATTGAACCCTGGCAATTGATAGATATAATAAAAGCCTTGCTGATTTTTTTCATCAAAATATGTCTTTAATTCTTCTTGTTCTTTAGAAATTTGTGGTAAGCCTACAGAAACAATGATTGAGCCAATTAATCGGTTTTTTTTTAGATCTATTCCTTCTGAAAAGACACCACCTAACACACAAAAACCAAGGACGACCTGCTCATTTTGTGCCTGAAAATTGGCCAAGAACGCTTCCTTCTCCACATCTTTTAATTCACGACTTTGTATGAGTAACTCAGCTTCTGGATACAATTGGATATAGCGCTGATAGACTTCTTCCATATATGAAAAAGAAGGGAAAAAGCAAAAATAATTACCCGCTTTGATATCCGTCGCTTTTTTAATCAATTCACATAAAGAATCTACAACTTGGCTACGATATTTATAAGTCATTGGTAGATAATCAGCTACTAATACTTGAAATTGATTCTGATTAAAGGGGCTAGATTGTCTAAATGATAAATCGTCTGTATGTCCTACTAATAAATTTTGATAGTATGGTACAGGTGATAAAGTAGCTGAAAACAAAACACTCCCCTTTCCGAAATCCAACTTCTGCTTAATGAAGTGAGCGGGATCCAAGCAGAAAATTTTTAATTGCAACTCATGGTTAACCAATTCTACTAAAAACGAAAAATGGTCATCATAATATTCCGAGATTTTTAAAAAACTCATTAAATCAAAATATAGATTTTGCAACCAAGTAGGAATCTCGTCTTTTAATTCCAATAAAAAATCTCGAAAATATTCACTCCATCGATAACCTAACTCAATTAATTTATCAGGCAGTTCTTTTTGAAACAAATAGTCTCGGTCTTTTAAAAGTTTTCTTGATTCATCGCAATATTCGATGAATTGTTGTAGTATTTTGTGGTGTTTACGATGATGTTTGGGTAAAAACTTTTTAAAATCTTTAATTAATTGCAGACTTAACGCTTTAGAATACATCTCTCTTGCTCTTGAAATAAGATTATGCACTTCATCAACAAGAAAATAGCTATCCGTTTCTTGCAATTCAAAAAAGCGTTTCAGATAGACTTGAGGATCAAATAGATAATTGTAATCACACACAATGACATCTGAATACAGGCTTAAATCAAGACTAAGTTCAAAAGGACAACATTCATATTTTTTTGCAACTTTACTAATTTGCTCACGAGAATAGAAATGCTCCTTATTTAATAAATCCCAAATCGCTAATTTTTGTTTTTGGTAATAATTTTTTGCAAAAGGACAATAATCCGGATTACATTTGCACTCATTCATGAAGCAAATTTTTTCTTTAGCTGAAATCTCAATTGTCTTAAGTTCACTCTGTTGGTCATCAAATAATTTCATCGTATCTAACGCGACTTGTCTTGTAATCGTTTTGGCAGTTAAATAAAAAATGCGTCCTTGATTGTATTCACCCATGGCTTTTAATGCGGGAAATAAAGTTGACAGAGTCTTTCCGGTCCCCGTGGGTGCTTCCATAAACAAACATTTTTCTTGGGATAATGTACGATAGACTGCAATGGATAATTCGCGTTGTCCTTTTCGATAATTGTTATAGGGAAATTGTAATGCTTGTAAATTTTTTTGCCTATTTTGCCGATATTTATCTAAGAATATGAGCCATTTTTCATATTCTTTCATCGTCTCTTGAAAGTAGTCATTTAATTCGTCAAAACTACATTTATTTTGATATTCACTGATTTTTTCATCTTGTGTACAAAAATAACGAACCATCACTACAACTTCTTCTAACTGTTCTTGCATGGCATAAATGTAGGCATAGATTTTTGCCTGTGCCATAAATAACTGGAGAGTCGCATCTTCTAATTGCTCAAAAGCGAGTTCACCTGTCTTGATTTCATCGATAATGATTTGATTTTCCTTTTGCCATATCCCATCACAGCGACCTTCTAGCTGAATATCGAATTGTTCCCCTTGATAAACAGTTTTCAAGGTAACTTCCGATTGATAATTATCATCCATTGATTGCTGCAGTTTACGATGAATCTTACTTCCTTCAAGCGCAGTATGATTACTTTGTTTTCTATTATCAATACTTTCTTCATTATGAACAAAAGCCACTAACTCTCTGACTGAAATTCTTTTACTTTGCATCCTATCCCTACTTTCAACTTCAGTCTAGCAAAAAATGAGCAAACACGCTAGACAGTCTGCTCATTTATCGATATATTTGATACTCTACATAATTCTCATCAATTAACGTATTTTCAGTCACATAATCAAACCGAATACTATAATCACTCGAATGAATATAAACATGGTTCCCGTCATCAGTGATTTTACAATTTTTTATGGAACGCTGATAAACTGAGTAAGGTTCCTGTTCAAATTGCTGATTAGGAAATGTTTTTTGAAAATCCGCTGCTATTTTTTGACGATAATTCCGCATTTCTTGTAACATCGTATCTTCTTCTGAACTTTGAATTTCAGGAATATATTGTTTAACGATATGCAAGACACCTTTTTTATAATCAAATACTCCTTGACTTTGCGGAAAACCTTGATTATCAATTTGCATAATCATAAAATCATTTGTCAGATTATCTTGCTTGTTGATTTGACTGGTAGTTGCTTTAACCGGACTAATTTTTTGTTCTTTTTCTTTACATCCACCCAAAAGCAATGGCAATACAAATACGAAAACAATTAAAAAATAATTTCTTTTCATTCCCATCACCAACCTTACTAATCATTATAGCAAAATATTGTATCAAATATTTTTTTATAGAATATTTTTAACTTACTATAAACAAATTATTATTTTGTTTTCAGATAATTATAAAATTCTAAATCCCTTTCACTTTCATTGTTTCTACTCACGATTTAAGCTATACTATATTTGAATTGTTGCAAAGGAGGAATTAGCATGCATATCAAAGGACTAGCTACTGGCCCAATTCAAGAAAATTGTTATCTTGTATATAACGATGATACACTTTTGATTATTGATCCGGGTGAAGATGCGCCCAAGATTATTCAATTAATTGCACAACTTCAAATGAAACCAACCGCAATCTTATTAACACATACTCATTATGATCATATCGGTGCCGTTGATACGCTACGTGATTATTATCAGATTCCAGTGTATGTACATCCGCTAGAAAACGCTTGGTTATCTGATCCGGTAATGAATCTTTCAGGAAATCATCCAGAATTTGGGCAAATTACTGCTAGAGCGGCGGATTACTTATTTGAAATGAGAGACTATCAATTAGGAAGTATTCATTTCAAAGTGGTCCCAACCCCAGGACATTCTTATGGTTCTGTTAGCTTTATTTTTGACACTTTTGTTGTATCTGGTGACGCTTTATTTAATGGTAGTATTGGACGTACCGATTTACCAACTGGCGATTTTGAACAATTGTTACATAGCATAAAAACACAATTACTCATTTTGCCTGATGATTTTGCTGTATACCCAGGACATGGACTACCTACAACAATCATTCACGAAAAACAAACTAATCCATTTTTACAAGGATTCAGATAGGAGGAAAAACAAATGGCTAAAACTCAACTTTATATCGTTCGTCATGGAAAAACAATGTTCAATACTTTACAACGCGTTCAAGGATGGTGCGATACCCCACTTACCGACGTTGGTGTGAAAGGAATAGAAGGTACAGGAATTGGCATTCAAGATATTGATTTTGTGGAAGCTGTATCAAGTGATAGTGGTCGTGCGATTCAAACAATGCGAATCTTACTTTCAAAGCATAAAAACGGCGCGCAAATCCCCTACCATACAGACCCTAGAATTCGTGAATGGAATTTCGGCTCACTAGAAGGTGGATACGATGCTGAAATGTGGGGTGTTTTACCTCGTGTTTTAAATTATCGAACCTATGATGAATTAATCGCTAATCAAGTCAGTTATAAAGAAATTTGTGAAGCAATTTATGAAGCAGATACAGCAAACTGGGCAGAAACCTATGACGAACTAAAAACACGCGTCTTAACAGGTTTCGAAGATATCGCTTATCGTGTTGAAAAACAAGGTGGCGGAAAAGCCTTAATCGTATCTCACGGCTTAACTATTGCCTTTTTAATGCATTTAGTCGATGAATCAAATGGTTTGCGAATTGATATTGACAATGGCTCGATTCTATTTTAAACTATGAAAATGGACAGTTTAGTATCGAAACAATTGGTGATAAATCTTTTAAAGAAAATGGTTTAGCTAAACTTTCTGAAAAAATGGAATAGAGAGGATTTTTAGATGTTCTTTGCAAATTTTATAAAAGCAGTCATTCTTGGTATCGTAGAAGGGATTACAGAATGGCTGCCTATTAGTAGTACGGGACACTTAATTCTTGTTGATAATATTTTAAAAATGCAAATCAGCAAAGAATTTACTTCGATGTTTAATGTAGTCATTCAATTAGGTGCAATTATGGCAGTTGTTTATTTATACTTTAATAAACTAAACCCTTTTGATCAACAAAAAAGCAAACTTGAACAGAAGCAAACTTGGGATTTATGGTTGAAAGTAGTCGTTGCTTGTTTCCCTTCTGCAATTATCGGGCTCTTATTTGACGATTGGTTAGATGCCCATCTTTATAAACCATTCCCGGTTGCACTTATGTTGATTATTTACGGTATTGGCTTTATTTGGGTTGAAAATCGTAATCGCAATATCAAACCTAAATGTACTGATTTAAATCGTTTCACCTACAAAGCAGCGATTATGATTGGTGTCTTTCAAGTTTTAGCATTAATTCCAGGAACTTCTCGCTCTGGTGCAACTATTCTAGGTGGAATCCTTATTGGCGCTTCAAGATATGTGGCCGCTGAATTTTCTTTCTTCTTAGGAATTCCAACAATGTTTGGTGCAAGTGGACTTAAGATTTTTAAATTTATCAAAAACGGTAACTTCTTTGACTTACAATCAACTTTCATTTTATTAACAGGTATGGTTGTATCCTTCATCGTTTCTGTTTTAGTCATTAAGTTCTTAATGGATTATATTAAGAAACACGATTTTTCAGTTTTCGGATGGTATCGTATCATCTTAGGAAGCATAATTATTTTAACTATGATTTTTTAAAGATGCATTAAAAAAAGTAGCTTATCGAATTGGATAAGCTACTTTTTTATATAAGTTACTAAGTATTTTTAATGATTAAATTACCAATTAAGTCTACTGCATTTTCAGTACTATTTGAGATCCATTCATAACGCTCATAAATCTCTTTCCATTTGATAATTTCTAACAAATCATTATCTCCAGAGAATAATTCTTTTTTCAAACGACTGAATAATCGATCTGCTTCAGATTCAGTATTTCTCACAACTTTTAATAAATCACGTAAATTTTTGGAATTTTTAAATTTAGGGAATTCGCGCATTGCATCTAATACACCCTTTGTTGCCTTTACAACCAAGTTAGCAAATAAATCTGTATCCGCACGCAATTCTTTAATAGATAGATTTTCAAACATATATGTAATGCCATTAATTCCATCTAAAATATCATCAAGTGATTCAGCTAGCAGCATGATGTCTTCGCGATCAATCGGTGTGATAAAGGCATCATATAATTCATTAGTTAATTCTAAAATTAATCTGTCATTTTCTTTTTCTAAGTGATGGATTAATTCTGATTCAGTTTCTAAATGATCTAGAGAATAATTTTGCATAATTTTTTCTAGAACTTCTGCTGACTTATAGCCATTCTCTGCAATATTCTCTAATGTCTTAAAATAATCATACTTTTTTCTTCTTGCCATAATAAATTCTCCTTAAAAAATAGCTACAAAAAACTTAGCCATTACATAGGCAATAACCCCACAACCAGGGAATGTCATCACCCAAGCAAAAATCATTTCTTTTACAATGCGCCAATCGACACTACTTAAGCGTTTTGAGGCACCAACACCCATGATGGCTGTTGTTTTCGTATGGGTTGTTGAAACTGGAATACCAAATACAGAAGCTAAGAATAAGCATATCGCCGCACTTAAATCTGCTGAAAAACCTTGGTAAGTTTCTAACTTAACCATATCCATACCTACAGACTTAATAATCTTCATTCCACCAACACTGGTTCCTAATCCCATGGTAATTGAACAAAGCGCCATCACCCAAAGCGGAATAGTAAAGCCATTGCCAGTTTTGTCTGCTAACCCATTATAAAATAATCCTAACATGAATACGCCCATAAATTTTTGACCATCTTGCGCACCATGTAAAAAGGCATTAGCAGCAGCCGAAATTGCTTGACCAATTGTAAAGAATTTATTCGCTTTTCTTCGAGGAATATTTTGGAATATTAATACTAATAATTTAGTTAATAAGTAACCTCCAAAAAATCCCATAATTGTTGAAACGACTAGACCGATAATAACTTTAATCCATTCATCAACATTAACTGCGCTTAGTCCCCCTAAGGCCATCGCTGCTCCAGTTAGACCGGCAATTAACGCATGCGATTCACTTGTTGGAATACCAAAATACCAAGCTGCTACCGCCCATACAACAATTGCAAACAATGAAGCGGCTAAGGCGACTTGTGCAGCCTGTATCCCTTGTGCATCAAAACTCACAATATTACTGATAGTTTCGGCAACTTGAGCATTAAAATATGTCATTACTAAGGCACCCGCAAAATTCATCACTACAGCCATCCAAATTGCAAAATTAGGAGCTAAAACTCTTGTAGATACCGCAGTAGCAATCGCGTTTGGTGCATCTGTCCAACCGTTAACAAAAATCACCCCTAATACAAGGGCAACGGTTACAAATAGTGCAATACTCAAATAATTCACCACCATAAATTTACTCCACTTGTTATGATAGCATAAAAAAAGAAAGATGTGTATATTTGACCTTAAGAAAGTTTTATACAATTATCTAAAAAGTTTCTCATTTAAATAAAATATCGTAACTATTGTTGTAAATATCTAGCTATTTTAATCATTCCTTCATCAAAAACAAAAAAATTTGTGTTAAGTAAAAATTCTTTACAACTTATTGTTGCAAAGCGTGCCGCCATTAGGTATAATGACAATTGTTGATTTATACGAAATTCGTATAAGAACTAATTATCGGAGGTGAAATAAATGCCAAACATTGAATCTGCAATCAAACGTGTTCGTACAAGTGAAGCTGCTAATGCTAAGAATTCATCTCAATTAAGCGCAATGCGTACAGCTGTTAAGAAATTCGAACAAGCTGTTGAAGCTGGTGCTGAAAACGTAGCTGAGTTACACAAAGAAGCAATCAAAGCGATCGACATGGCTGAATCAAAAGGATTAATCCACAAAAACAAAGCTGGTCGTGATAAATCTCGTTTAAGCAAGAAATTAGCTAAATAATGCTATCGATAAAAAAACCACGGATAACAACCGTGGTTTTTTTTAGCAATTTTTTAATAAATACATTTGAAAGGCAAAGTTTTTTTCTACTTGACCAGACTTTATTTGGTAATCCAACTCGACTAATTGGTCAAATAAATGTAATAAATCATGCATTTGATATTTTCTAACTTCTTGCATCGCTAATTTTACACGATAAGCATGGATTTTCAGCATATCCGCAATATTTCCTTGCTGATACCCTTGTTTCATCAAATATTTTACTTGAATGAGTAAACGAAATTGCCCAACTAAAATCGCAATTAGTTTAATCGGCTCTTCATTTTGAATGCTCAAATCATGAAATAATTGCAAAGCTGAATCCGTTTGATGATGCAATATATATTGGGATAATTCAAAAATGTTCTGCTCTAAGGTTTTAGGGATTAAACGGTCAATATCATTTTTACTCACCTGATTGTCCTCACCTAAAAACAAATGTAACTTTTGATATTCCTGAATCACTCTAGAAAGTTGAAAATCACATTGCTTCAAAAAATATTCCAGTACTTCTCTAGGAAATATCATACCTTCGTTTTCTAAAAAATGTTGAAAATATTGTCGTACTTCATTTTCTTTTAAATATTGCACATCAATAATCTTCGCATTTTTCTTTAATGCTTTTGTCACTTTTTTGCGTTCATCCAATTTTGGATAATCTGCAAATAAAACAAATATTGTCGATTCATTCGGTTGTTGGAAATAGTGAATCAATTGTTTTAACTGTTCTTCCTCTATGGCACGCTTGTCACTTGTTAAAAAATAGGGATGCTCTAAAAAGACTAACCGATAATCGCCAAAAAAAGGACTTGCTTGGATTTCCTCAAGTACAATTTGCATATCTACTTCTTCCCCGTCAAAAGCAGCAAAGTTTAAATCATCCTCTTGTACATTTAAACGATTCATAAATGCTTTTTTGACTTCTTCAATTAAATACTTTTCCTGGCCGCTTACCAAATAAAGATTAGCCAGTGCTTGTTGCGAAATCGCCTGTAATGCCTGTTGTATACTCACTGAAATATTTCCTTTCCCAATTTTTTCTACATACATTATAACAAATTTAGTAAATTAATGCCCAAGATATTCCTTAATGTGCGCAGAAAATTGCCAACGATATTGAATCATGCCAAGCTGATCAGTTCGCCTAATTTGCACATGGTTTTCTTTTAGCGTTTGGATTGTCTGTTGGTGAGGATGACCATAACGATTTTTCTCACCGACCGAGATAATAGCCATTTGCGGCCGAATCTGTTGAATAAAGGTTGCATCTGTTGAAGTATGGCTTCCGTGATGTCCCACATGCAAGATATCCACTTTAAGTGTAGGATACTTCCTTATCACCTCAATCTCACCTTCTTTAGGTAAATCCCCCGTCCACATGAAAGATAGCGTATGAATTTTCGTGTAAAGTACCATAGAATCTTTATTTTCTCCTAAACCAGCTTTACTAGGAGCTAAAACCTGTAATGGGATTTTTTGACCGATAATTTGATTGGCTAAAACTTCATAAATTTTTGTTTGCTTTGGAAGCTGCTTTAATTTTCGATTGATTTTTTCATTATGATGTGCACCTTTTGTTAGATAAACTTTTTTAACATTAAATTGTTTACATATGGGCAACAAATCACCCATATGATCCATATCTCCATGCGAAAGAACCAGTGCATCAATGCGGTGAATACCCTCCCCTTTGAGATATGGCACTAATGAATAGTTACAATTCGGCTTTGATTTTCTTTTTTGCCATCCTTTCTTCTCCATTACTATTTTACCACCAGTATCAATTACAATAACTTCTTGATTAAATGCACTCTGAATCACACTACACGCCCCTTGCCCAACATCTACAAAAGTCACACGAGGAAACAGATGCGTAAATGAAAAATATAATAAAGGTAAGAACAGACAGATAACCGGCACAAGATAATGATAGCTTGATTGCAAGAATAATAATCCTAAAATCAAACAAATACCGACCAACCAACTAGGGATAGTCCCAAAATGAAGTTGAAAATTCACTAAAAATTGTAAGCTATACTCGATTCCTTTGACAATCCAATCAAAAGGCAAATTAAAAAATGGTAGCAATGATGGGATAAAAGTCAGTAAAAACAATCCAAAACAATAAGGTAATAAAAGAAAAGTAAATAGATAGGAAAAAACAGCAGTTAATATCCCACCTAAAATCGGCCATTGAAAAAAGACACAAAACAAAAATGGTGCAGTTAATACATGTAAATATTGCATGAAAAGGAGAGACTGCCATTTTGATTTTGCATTCGGTATAAAAATCAGCAAAAATGAGACAAGTAGTGATAGCTGACCTGATAAAACTAAGAGGGTATTTGGAAATATAACCATTAAAATTAAGAGAACAATGCTAAAACGATCTAAACGGGATAACTTGATAGAAAGATGATTCAGTAAATAAGTGAGTAAATACGTAAAAGTTGCTCGTAAAACACTCATCGAAATACCAAATAAAAACATAGCCGTCAATGCACAAACAATAAACGGTAGCATTCTTTGCGCAAAAGATAAATGAAGGCGACGAAAAAAATAATCGAATAATCCCAAAAAGAAAATGACATGCATACCTGAGATCGTAAATAAATGTAAAATACCACTCATACTGTACAGAGATTGCATTTCTTGAAAATCCTGATTTTTATATCCAAAGACCAAAGCTTGCACGTATTGACTTGCTTTTCTTGATAATTGTTCACGTACTTGCTTTATGCAATAAAAACGTAATTGAGATAGCAAAGTTTGCCAAGCTGAACCAGAAAGCACACGATATTTTTCAACAACAAACAAGCCGAAATAATTTTTATCTTGCAAATACTTCTCATAATCAAAGGCATGCTGATTACGAGAAGTATTTACTGACTGAAAACGACCCGTACAAGATAAACGGGTAAAGCTAGGGGCATCCATTCGCCACTTTTGCTGTTCATTTTCAGATTTTAATTGAATTTGAAGTCGGACTAATTTTCCTTTCATACGCCCATCTGCCGTTAATAAATCACCATTCACTGTCACCGAATCTGGATAGATAAGGCATTCCGTTTGAAGCAACTGACTACTTGGCGACTGCTGATGTCTTTGCAAATAGCCACTTCCTAAGCACAAAATTAGTACAATAAGGCTCAAAATACATAAAGTAACTTTTCTAGCATATAATAAATAAATGAATACATAACCTGCTATGAGTAACAATATCAATTTCGATAAAACCAAGCCATAGTAGCTACAGACGGTAAAAAGCGTACAATAGGCTATTTGGTTTATCCATGAAAAATCGCAATGCTTAAAACTATTTGGTAATGGAAGTAAGTTTTTCAAAATACTTTGGATCCAACTTCACTTGTTGAATCTCTACTCCAAGTTTTTGAATTAACTCGATTGCATAAGGATCATTATGATAGTCATGTAGATAATAGATTTTTTTAATTCCTGCTTGTAAAATAGCTTTCGTACAATGTAAACAAGGAAAGTGCGTAACATAAATTTCGGCACCATCCGTTGAAATACCTAATTTAGCACATTGTAATAAAGCGTTCATTTCAGCATGAATGGTCCGAATACAATGACCATCCACAACGTAACAGCCATGATCGATACAATGATTATCTCCGCTGACTGCCCCATTATATCCACCAGCAATGATACGACGATCTTTTACTAAAGTAGCTCCAACTTCCAGACGCGTACAAGTACTTCTTAAAGATAACAGTACCGCTTGAGCCATAAAATACTGATTCCAGGGAATTCTTTGATCTACCATATTGGCACCTCCAAAACTTGTTTTTAGTTATATTGTAATCGAGTCACGTAATTTTTCAACCGTCTTTTCACCAATTCCTGTCACTTTGGCTAAGTCTTCAATAGTCTTGAATGAACCATTTTCATTGCGATAGTCGATAATTGCTTGTGCCTTTTTTTCACCTATGCCACTTAGCTGTTGAAGTTGCGTCAAATCTGCTTGATTAATATTTAGTTTTTCAGCATCTTTTGGCGATTTTTCAGCAGATTTTTCCTCCGAATGACCATTATTAGGGATATTTTCTGTATCTAGACTCTGTGCTTGATCTTGCGTTAAGATTATTATTTTTTGTTGATCTTGTATAATCATCGCCTGGTTTACCGTTTGAATCGCTGCATCTTCAGTTAACCCTCCCGCTTGCTTTAATAAATCGAAAAGCCGAGCCCCTTCTGATAACTGATAAACGCCTGGCTGTTTAACCGCACCTGAAATATCTACATAAATTTTTGCAGATTTAGATTCATCATTCGCTTGATCTTGCTCCTTTTTTGTGTCTACCGTTACTTCAGTAGTCGATGAAGTCTCAATTAGTAATTCTTTGTCTTCCTTTTCTTGTTGCGTAACAAGTAAAAATACTGCTATACCTAACAAAACTATGCCACATACGCCGACAACAAGCTGCCAAGTTTTTATTTTACGCCACCAATTTTGCATTTTTTTCACCTCTCTAATATATAAATACGAAAAAAATGAAAAAAAGCGTCAAAAAAAAGACGAATAAATAAACTATTCGCCTAAAAATTTTTCTATTTCTGTTAATGAGTGAACTTCATGATGGGCCTGTTTGATTTTAAAAAGTCGCTCATCATTATAAAAAATACTTTGTACACCGGCATTAATTCCCGCATCGATGTCCATTGGTCGATCACCAATCATGACTGTCTTTGTTTTATCCATCTGATATTTTTCAACTAAATACAAGAGTGAAGTCGGATCAGGTTTGCGGGGAAATTTATTTTCTGGACCAACGATTTCAACGAACAGTCCATCTAATTGTGAACCTTGTAATAACGCCTTGGCAGAAGCATTTTCGCGGTGGGTCAGTAAATAATTCTTACCACCTTTTTCAATCACTTTTTCTAATATGTATTTTGCATCATCATAGGCAAAAACATTACTCGTATCACTTTTTTCAAACTGCTTATATATTTGATCAAATTCTTCAAAATCTAATTGATATTGGTTTGCTAAGTCTTTGGATGATTGGGTTTTAAGCGTTCTGTAAATAGCTGATGGCGTAATCGAAATTTGATAATGTTGCATCGTTTTTACATAAGCTTTCAACATTTTCGGATAGGTATTAAATAATGTGCCATCAAAATCCCAAATGAAGTTTTGATACATTTTGATTCCTACTTTCAAAGATAATTCCTTTTTACCTTATCCTAAATAGCTTTATTTTTCAAGAAAAAATCGTCTTTTTACAGAAAATTTCCATAAAAAGACGATGCTGTTAATTTTTGAATGAATGAATTGGTGCTGGAATTCGTCCACCACGTTGAATAAATACATCCGAACTAGCTGAGTTAACCTTCATAACTGGCGCACTTCCCAGTAATCCACCGAATTCGATGGTATCACCAACTTTTAACTGATTGGCTGGAATTACTCTTACAGCAGTCGTTTTGTGATTAACCACGCCGATAGCTGCCTCATCTGCAATCATTGCCGCAATCGTACTCGCTGGTGTATCTCCTGGAATGGCAATCATATCTAAGCCTACTGAACAAATTGCAGTCATTGCCTCTAATTTTTCAATATTTAAATAGCCTTGTTCCGCAGCTTGAATCATTCCGGCATCTTCAGAAACTGGAATAAAAGCACCTGATAACCCACCAACATGATTACAAGCCATGACACCACCTTTTTTGACCGCATCATTCAGTAAGGCAAGCGCTGCAGTAGTCCCGTGAGTCCCAACTGATTCAAGACCCATTTCTTCTAAAATTTGAGCTACACTATCACCAACAGCAGGTGTCGGCGCTAAAGACAAGTCCACAATGCCAAAAGGAACACCCAACCGTTCAGAGGCGATTTTACCAACCATTTGACCCATACGTGTAATTTTAAATGCCGTTTTTTTGACCGTTTCCGCAACAATATCAAAACTCTCACCTTTTACTTTTTCAAGCGCTCTTTTGACAACACCCGGTCCACTAACACCCACATTAATGACACAGTCAGCTTCACCTACACCATGAAACGCTCCGGCCATGAAAGGATTATCTTCTACTGCATTGGCAAATACGACCAATTTAGCACAGCCCATATCAGATTTTGCAGCAGTTTCTTTGATGACTTCACCCATCAATTTAACTGCATCCATATTAATACCAGCTTTTGTCGAACCGATATTGACACTTGAACAAACAAAATCAGTTTGCGCTAGTGCTTCTGGAATGGATTCAATTAAGGCTAAATCACCAGCCGTAAACCCTTTTTCGACTAAAGCGGAATACCCACCGATAAAATTAACCCCCACTTTTTTGGCAGCTTTATCTAAAACTTTAGCAAACTTCACACAATCTTTTGCATCAGCCTTAGAAGCCGCAGCAACAATTCCGATTGGGGTAACAGAAATACGTTTGTTTATAATCGGAATGCCATATTCTAATTCAATCGCTTCACCTACTGCAACTAAATTAGCTGCCTTTGTTATAATTTTCCGATAAATTTTTTCACAACTTCGATCAATATCTTCATCCATACAGTCTAACAAAGAAATACCCATGGTAATCGTACGAATATCTAAATTTTCTTCTTCGACCATTCGTATCGTCTCTAAAATTTGATTTACTTCCATTGTATTCCCTCCACTATAACTTATGCATGGCATCGAAAATTTCAGCATTTTGAATACGAATATCCACACCCAATTGTTCAGCCGTTTGATCTAGTTTTTCACGAATAACCTTAAAATCAGCATTTCCTTTTGATTCTAACACCATCATCATCGTAAAATAGTCATTTAATATTGTTTGTGTGACATCAATAATATTTAGGTCTAAATCTGCTAAGGTTTGACTAACTTTAGCAATAATACCTACTTTATCCATACCAATAACCGTTAAAATTGCTCGCATGACAATTCCTCCTTTTTTTGTACAGTATAACACAAAAATTTTGCTTTAAAAATAAATCTTTCATAAAAACAGCTTTTTTTTAGATGGATTATCGTCTATTTCCGAACAATCCCCTCAATAAGAAAAAAATCCCTTCTGTAAAAACAAAAGGGAAAATGATAAATTAATCTAAAATTGTTACTTTGACTGTTCTTCTACCCCACTGAATACATTGTTCGTATGTAGAAAAATGAACATCTATAATATTACCTTTAATCGCACCACCAGTATCCGAAGCAATAGCCTCACCATAACCTTCAACATATAAGCGCGTACCTAATGGAATCACATTTGGATCAACTGCTACAGCCATTGGATTCGTTAATAAATTTTGGCCAGTTGCCGTTACTGTTCCTCCCCCTAAACTGTCTCTTGGATCTGAACTATAAGCCGTTGATTCCATATACAGAACTTTTCCAGTTACTTCATCAGGCGTGTTTTGCGAATCCGCTACTTGCTTTTCTTGTACGGTTTCTTCAGCTTTTGTCGCTTTCGGTGATTGATCAATAATTACTTTATTGTGACGAATTAACTTGATACCACCTTCAGATTCTTGCGTTTCAATCTTTAATACTTGACCATCAAAAATCAAGTTTGGATTATCTATTTGATTATCTTTTGCAATTTTATCGACAAAATCGGTTGACCCAAAATATTTTTCTGAAATTTTCGAAAGTGTATCGCTTGAAGTCACAACATGTTTTATTTCTTCTGCATGTGCATTCACACTTCTCACTTCAAATGACACAATCACCATCAAACCAATGACTAGTGCTTTAATTGTCTTCATTGTATGAATATTCTCCTCTTCAATATTGTTTGTTGTAAACCAACGTTGAATATCATATCTGAAAAATTGCATTTATAGGTTTCAATTACGTAACGAAAAATTGCAAGTTAATTAAACGTAAGCAAGATATTGTCGATTTTTTAATAAAAGTAGGC
>JAEWFE010000013.1 GCA_023389005.1 Bacillota bacterium | reverse complement strand
TTTAGTTTATCCGAAAAAACGGAAAAACTAGCTACAAGTAAGGTCAATCGGAATGACTTTAGGTATCCGTTTGATGGATAGCGGACGTTTAACAAGAGATTTGAAATCACTTGTTTTCGTGGTCAATATGATTGACTTGGACAGAGGTCACACAATGTGACAGCTAACTTTTGCTAATTATAGCCACTTTTTGACAAATAGAAACGCTGAATGAATTGTTCACCGTATAAGTTAGGGCGTAGTTAGAAATACAGCCTTGTAATGCTAACTTTTGCTAACGTGCTGGGGTTAATCTATAAAACTTCTAAATTGTGGGCTATCAGCGTAGTAACTCAAAAGCGAGCGAACAACATATTCATATTTCATGTTTATTTTGTACGTTTCCATGAAGTGCAACCAATTTATAAGCTCTTTATCTACTTGATCCAAGTAAAAAGGAATTAACTTTTCAATCATAAACATCTCAGCTTCATTTTCTAGCTTTGAATGTAGGCTGAAAGCTAAATTATAAAGCTCCGTTTGTCCCTTATGCTTGCAGGCGTGCCCTATTTCATGTAATAAGGTTAGTTGTTCATCTAATTCATTCAAACCGCTTTTGACAGCTATAACATCTATTAATTCAATATAATGCCCGTTGCTATCCATATCCTCACAATAGACAACCGACAAACCTAACTGAAAAATTAAATCTTTTATGTGACGGTCAATATTCAAAAATCTATACCTTCTTTTTATCCATATAAGCCTCAATAATGCCCTTTAGTATTTCTCTATCGTTATCAGTCATAGGCTTACCGTCGTAACTCATAACAGATTTTAAAGCTTGTTCTACCGTCATTTCTTTTCGTTCTTCTGATAGTCCGTAATATCGGTTATTTGTACCTCCTAGCAGATAATCAACACTAACGCCAAAATAATTAGCGACCTTTTGCAATGTATCAGCTTTAGGGGAACTTTTTTCCCACTTTGAAATAGACCCGTTAGATATACCTATTGTCCTTTCTAACTCTGATAAACTGACTCCTTTTTCATTTGCTAGATCTTTAATTTTGTAAAGAACAGACATAAAAAACACCACCTTTGAAATTTTTCTAATAAATTTATTGACTTAGAAAATTTTCAGTGGTATATTATCTCTTGTGAACAGGTTAGAAAATTTTCTAGTATCAGTAACTTATTAGATGAGTTACTTTGTTTCTTATACTCTAATTATAGAAAATATTCTGAACTTGTCAATAAATATCGAAAATAATCTAAAACAGGAGGGGTTTTCATGATTTATGACACTATCAAAAGATTAGCAAGCGAAAAAGGCATTTCCATCAACAAATTAGAAAAGGAATTAAATTTAAGTCCCGCATCTATTTCAAAATGGAATACCTCAAGCCCTAGCGTTGAACGTATTGGAGAAGTAGCAAAGTATTTTGATTTATCAATTGATGAATTAATAAAACTTTCAAAACAAGAACAGTAATAACCACCCGACCAGAAAGGAAGTAAACCAAATGAATTTGAACGAATTAGAAAACAAAATTGAATTATTGAACGAGGATACTAATGACATTGGCGGAATTTTAGACCATGCTATTTACGAATTACTTTCATTAAACATTGAAAAGGCAAGTAATCTTATTTCAGTCTTAAAAGGTGCAAAAGCTATTTCAGATAATGTAACAAGAAGCATTGAAGGCTTATTACATGACTTTATGGAAGATAGAACGAAAGGCGGTTCAGGTAATGAATAATTACAACGAATTAATGAAGAAGCTAGATGAATACGGTGGGGCGATGGTGTTTCTAAGTAATTTCAAGCATACACTTGCTAAGTACAACCTAACACCCGAATTAATTGCCAATATTTTAGAAAGGGGTGCAGATTATGAATATATTCAGCCAAGAAGCAACGCAGGAATTGCAAACAATGATAACTGAAATAATTAGAAAAGAATTGCCTCTTGTGGTTGCTGAGGTAGTCAGGGAGCAGATACAACCACAAGGATATATCAAGGCGGAAACGGTCCGAAAAAAGCTACTAGACAACATAGCACCGCAGACATTAGAAGAATTTAAGGCGCTAGGGTTGAAGTCTTATAAGATGACTAGCCCACGCATGACATTTTACAAGAAGGCAGATATAGACAAGTTTATGATGCAATTTGAACAATAAAACATATCGAGCGTACACAAGAAAAGAGAGGAATATTAACATGACTAACGAAAAAACGATAGACGAATTGAGTAAACACAAAATTTTTAAAGTAATTAGTAAATTACATGATTTAGATAACCGAGTAGATATGGCGAACTTTTATGCAAATAAACAAAAATGTTTAAGTGATAAGAACGAACTAAAAGGCGCTATTTACACTATATCATTGACGCTTACAGCAATTAGTAATGATATAGATAGAATGATTGAAGAATTATGCGAGGTAATCGAGTAAATGAATTTCAGGGCAATAAAAAAGGCTTACCCACCCGACCAAAGGAAGTAAGCACAATAGCATACTAATGCTTTTATTGCCCTTATTTTACCAAAGACAAGGGGGCATTTCAATGTATAAACGAAATATTTTACTAGGGTTGTTGATTGGTCTAGGCATCACGACCATCGCAACAACTAGAACTATCCTATTCATCGCTATTGTTGCGATGCTTTTATTAATACTAGATTTTGATGAATACCATTTGAACGATATTTTGAAGGGAGCTGATCAGCATGGAAAAAACCATTCAAACATTAAAGCTAGATAATAAAGAATTGATTGAGGAATTGAACGAAATTCATTATAGAAATGCAAATATTCTCAGAGAACTTCTTGGAAAGGCACGCGATAGAGAAGTAGGACAAGCGCTTGATGAATTAAGTAACAGCAACAGAAGATTAATCAAAGTAATTACAATTTTAGAGTATTTAGAGGGGTTAGAGAAATGATTTACATAGGCACAGCCACAAGGAAGCAATTAACGCCCGTAAATATGCCATTATTAGACTATTTCAGGGCTTTAAAACTAGACAGGTATCAAGTAACCAAGCTATCAAAAGAACAGCTAAACAATATTAAATTAAAGCAATTAAAAGGCTTTATCAGTGGAGCAATGACCGAACCTATTAGAAACAATGATAATCTGATAAATCGCGATGCCTTCATTCTTGATCTAGATGATGTAGTTATAACAGAAAGCGAGTTACTAGCTTATTTTGAACGCATGAAAGCAAAAGGTAAACAATTCATCGCCTACCCGAGTATCTCAAACGGTCTAAAAGGTGTACGGTATCGGCTTATCTTGCCACTAGATGAACCGATAACAGACGAAAACACCTATAAATCTTGTATCAATTTCATCAGTGGCGAGTTGCTAAAAAACATGATAGGCAAACCCGACAATTCAAATGGTACATGGTCACAACTCATGTTATTGCCTTGCCTAACTGAATATAATACAGCCGATAAAATCATTCTACACGATGGCGAGAAATGGAAGCTAAAAGCATTTATCAATCAAGCTAAGGTAAAAGGGTATTGCAACGAACAGAAGCCTACAGAATGGACGAGAAAGCCATATACAGGCAAGTATTTATCAAAGCTAGATGAATATATGCACCTTTTAGCGTTTGGCGTGCAGGAAGGCGAGAGGAATAACACCATCGCTAAAGTAGTCGGCTATTTATTTGCTAGAGATGTGAATGTATACACCATTCAAAAACTTGTTTACAACATGAATGAAGCAGGGGGCGACCCGTTACCGACTGAAGAAGTAGACAATATCATTGTTTCAGTAGGAAAAAGACATTTAAAGAAATATGGGGGTTAAGCATGGCGGACACGTTAAAACAACTTGAACATAATCAACAAACAAAGAAGCAGGCACGCAAGCAACCTAAAAATTTATTGTGGGGCGATGATTTGCGCCAAGCATTGCAGGAAGCCAAGAGAGAAGAACTTGAACGAATAAATGAACAGCTAGAAGCTGAAGGAAGCAAGAAGAAAGTAAACGCCTTGAGTATTCCTCAAACCATCAAAATATTAAGGCGGTACATTGAATTTTGTATTTTTGATGATATGGAAGGGGCTAGGCTTGCTATGTATCAGCCAGATAAAGGCATCTATACACAAAATACAACCATCATTGAAAGAGTGCTTAATTATATAGAGTACGGGGCAAAGTCAGCGCGTTTTACTGAAATTATTAAGGCTTTAGCTAGAGAAGTACCTATAAGACCGAAAACAATAGATAAAGATTTAATCACGGTAAAAAACGGCGTAGTAGATCTAAAGAAAATGAAGTTGCTACCATTTAGCCATAAATACGTTTTTGATACCACCATAGCCACCGCATACAATCCTAATATCAAAGAGCCAAATATAGACGGCTGGACACCGTCACAATGGCTTGATGATTTAGCTTGTGGAAATGAACAAATTAAATTGCTATTGTTGCAAGTTATCGCCGACGCAGTGAATGGAAATTATTCAAGACGAAAAGCCATTTTATTATATGGTAATGGTTCAAATGGTAAAGGAACATTTCAAGCACTGATTGAGAACATTGTAGGTTTGCAAAATTGTGCAAACTTAAAAATAAATCAGTTTAGCGAGCGGTTCGCATTATCTCAATTAATCGGTAAAACGGTTGTAATTGGCGATGATTTAGGTGCGGGCATCTATATAGACGATAGTGGGGCGTTTAATAGTGTAATCACTAATGACGCGGTATTAATTGAGTTTAAGGGTCAACAAATGTTTTCTACCCGTTTATATTGCACAGTAATTCAATCGACTAATGAGATGCCTAAGATGAGAAATAGAAGTGATGGGACTTATAGGCGTTTGATTATCGTCCCATTCAATGCCAAATTTAAAGATGATGGCGACAATTGGAAAATCAAAGATGAGTATATCCACCGTGAAGATGTGAAAGAATGGTTTCTACAAGAAGCCTTGAAGCTGAAATTTGATAAATTCATTGAACCCGATATTTCAAAAGACCTACTAGAGCAGTATAAGCAAGAAAACGATCCAGTAGCCGACTTTAAAGCAAATGTATTTGATGAGTTGGTCAAGAGTGGAATGCGTCAATTTCCAAGTAAGCAACTATATGAAATCTTCTGTAACTATTGTGATCAGCAGAATTACAAGAAATGGACGGCAAGAAAATTCAATAAGCAGTTGCAAGAATTAATCGGCGATAGATGGACGAAAAAACAAAGTAGACACAACCCCGAATTAATAGGTAAATGGGAGCTATTGAAAGAGATGGACATAGTAGACAGCGTGAACATGCCAAAGGTGCAACAAGTCGCAGATTTTTGGATAATTTAGCTTAAAAATGTAGGTAGTTGTAAGGCGTTTGTAAGCTAAAAATACTAAACACCTTACAACTCAAGCCCTTGAGCCACAAGTGGTTTAGTCGCTTTGTAACCTTTGTAAGTAGTTTTATTAATACCTTTAGAATAAAAATAAACAAAATAACAATATATAAAAATAGAAAAAGAAAAATAGTGAGTATAGGTAAAAATTCAGCTTACAAAGGTTACATAACGCTTTGATGATATGGGGCGCATGGGTTAAACGTGTAATGTGTTTTCAGGTTAAAAACTTACAAAAGAGTTACAAAATGCCCGTTTTAAGTTACAAATGGGGTATTTTACAAAAATTAATATAACAAATCTAAAAACCAAGATAGAAAAGGAGTTTTCAAGATGGCAATAAAGAATGTTAGTGAACTCATCGCGGAATTTATTATTGACACCTTCAGATTGAAGTATGCGATGACTCATAACGAAATGGTAATTAAGGCAAGTATACCGATAGATGAAGAAGATTTAAAACAGCAATTACAAGAAGAAATAAACGAGCGCGTAAGGTGGATAGCTGAGGGAGTCGCAGAAGTATTCGGCACAAGTGACAAAAGGTTTATCAGTAATATCATTAATGATTTAGAGCAAAAGACAGGAGCATTCAGCGACTTAAACATCATAGACACACAAGACTATTTGACCACTATTGACCTTGTAGCCGATGAATTAGCAGACAGTAAAGGCTTTTTAAAATGCTATAAAGAAGATTTAAATATTATGCACGTTAAAAGGTGCGCTTTGATGATATAGCCCCCGTGTTTAGGAAAAAGAGCAAGCGATTTATTTATCGGAACCGATGGGAGGGGTCAACTGAAAAGAAATAGGTAAAACACTATGCACGAGCCCCCCCACTCATAAAAACAAAAAACAAAAGGCAGAGAACCGAGCGAGTCCCCCCTTTTCCAAGTGCGCCGAATTTTTCTGATGATTTTTTTCGAAAGGAGTCAACGCGATGAAGCAATTAAACGATATTGAAACAAGGGTACTTGAATTGATTTCACACAATGCAGATCGTCCGACATCATGCGAGCATATAGCAAATACAGCAGGCATTACAGAAAGGACAACAAAGAAAGTTATCAATAGCCTAATTTTGAAGGGCGTTCCTATTCTAGGCGGTAGGGGCGTAGATGGTAGAAAATCAGGCTACTACATTCCAAGAACAGAGGAAGAACGACAAGACGGCTTGCGTTCATTTACTAACCAAATAAAAGAGATGATTAAGCGACAAGAAGCGCTGGAAGCCATCGACCTTACAACATGGAGGAATGCAGAAGATGAATGAACTAATCAGCGACAAACTCACAAAGGCGCTTGACTTTGCAGAACAATTGAAGCGAGCCACATTATACGATGAACAAAGAGCGAACAAAGAAGAATTGCTATATATTGCAGATAATCAAATAACGTTACTCATGCAGGTTTTGCAATTGCTGGAAGAGTAACCTAATAAAACCTAATATTTTGAAAACTTGTAAAAACTTGTCATTTGAAAGGGGTGTTGCCTATGATTGTCTAGGCGGTGGAAGATGGCAACTAATAAATCACTTTACAACTACTACAAAATACTACTTTTAAAAATTAAAAGGAGCAAATACAACAGCAGACGAAATTAATTTTGATATTGATAGAAAATTATTAGACACATTTATAGATGATCTAAAAGAATTGTTAAAAGAATTAAACGGGCTAGTTGAAGAATAAAAAACTATAAGTGTTAAACACGCAGACAAAACAAATAGCCCTAGTGATATGCTAGGGCTAACGAAAATAAAAAGCCAGATTTCCGACTACGAAAATATTCGACAAGACTATTATATCATAAAAAAGGGGCGGTAAAATGGCGAAATTTGACATTGAGAAATACAAGCAAGTTGATGAAAAACAAATAGACTACAAGCGGACTAAGGACAACCTAGAAATATTTCTGAATGCTTATTTTAAAGCTAGGGAACGAGTAGGGCAACCACGAGAGCCAAAAACGACCGCCACGCTTTCAATCGTGCCAACAACAAGTGGAAGAATATCACGAGAAGCAGAGGACATTCTTATATACAACGAGCAGGCAAAAAAAAGAATTTTTAGAACTAAACGACTTATACATCAAAGGCTATTCAGCTATTCAAATCGCATTTTCAGAGGAGCGAACGCAAAGAAGAAAAAAGATATTTATTGATAGACTTATCAAGAATTATACAGAGTACGTGACAGCGGAAAGGTGTTGCATGGCTGAAAGTCTTGTTAGAAGCGAATTAAGAAGTGCGGTAATTCAATTTTGCAATGAATTAGATATTTTGGAATATAAAAAGGGTTAGCCAATTCATAGGCTAGCCCTTTAATTGTAAATGTGTTTATTTGCTTTAAATTCCTTTGTATTTGTTTATCTAAGAGCATTCAAATAGCTAGACAATATATTTATACCCCTAAGCACTCAACAGCCTAGAAACGTGTTTTATTGTGTATCTGAGAGCATAAAAAAAGAACGCATCATATAGACACGTTCCAAAACTCAAAAGAACCAAGATTTAAAAGACAAATCTATTATATCATTCAACTTCTTTCTTGTATACGCCCGATAATTATTTTTTTGAACCACTTTTTGAACATCATTTTGAACCAAAAGCCTATTATATTGTATTTGTGTTTATTTATTTAAAAATCATAGAAATGCGCTTGTATCATGGATTTGCTTGTGTTTGTTTATTTATGCTTGTTAGTTAAAAACATAAAAGATGTAAGACATACGTATGAATTACTCAATAAACAAGCAAAGGATGAAGAAACATGAAAGAATTTATCAACAACAAACTAACTATTTTAGTGAATGATCCTAACCAAGAAAAGGCTATTAGCCAAACTTTTCCAAATGTCGTGGAAACTTATGATGAAACAAAAGCCCAACAATTTGCCCAAGCTTTGGTGAAATTAGCCCCAGCAAATAGCGAAGTTGTCAGCATCATCGAAACCACGCAACGTAAGATTATCGCCAAATAAAAATGGCTTAGAATATAAGAAATATTGGAGGAATCAAACATGAAAAAATTATACCTAACTTTTGAAAATGAAAATGGCAAAAAAACAAGCATCACACCTAAAGTCTTTGCGGAAAATTTAGAAGCGGATGTGGTACGCCAAGCAATGAATGAAATGGCTGGACTTGGCATTTTCCATAAAGATGAGTACGGTTTATACGCCAAAGTTGCCGGTGCGCGCTACGTAGAAACGATCGAAACACCATTATTTAGTGTCGATAAATAATTTTTTAGAGAGGCAGTCCAATCTGTCTCTCTTTGTCATGTTATAATGAAGTCAAAGTATAGGTTATGAGAGGATGGAGAATATGGATACAAAAACAATTTTTGGAGAAAGCTTACTTGCATTAAATAAAACAAAAGATTTAGATAAAATTACAATTTCTGATATTTTAAAGAAGGCTGGTTTTAGTCGTCAAACTTTTTATAATCATTTTGCCGATAAATATGAGCTTATTCAATATGTATACAAGCATATGATTATCCCAAATTTCGATCACTTGTCTGCAGATTTTGATTTTACGGCGAATATGTTAGTCGCTTATCAAAACATGCAAAATCATCGAAAATTTATGAAGCAAGCTTGCCGGTTCAAAGATCAAAATAATTTGCAGGAATATATCTTTTATCACTGCTATAATTTTGACTTAGCTTGGTACCAATTATTGTTTAAAGGTCCGCTCCCAACCGAAGTACTGCTGGCTTGCCAATACCATGCCCACGCTTGCACCCATCTAACACTAGAATGGATAGAAGCCGGCACTTACGACTACCAAGAAATTGTCGAAAGCATCGTCAACACCCGCAAAGCCAGCCTCAACCCCCTCTTTGAAAAACACAACAAACCAGAGCCGTATTAAAAAAGGTCGTGAGAAGGGTCGAACAGCTACAAGCAAAAGGTTATCAATCAACTTGGTCAAATACGAGAAAATTCATGTGTTACCTTCTGCTAAGAAAATCGGATGAAAGGAGATTTTCTTAAGCAGGAGGGTGAATTTTCCGAGTATTTAGTTGATTGATACCGAGAAGGATAAGGTTTGTCCAGAACGTCGGGAAAGTCCAAGAAGTAAAGACTTTCCCAGGCGGATTGCTTAAATGTCCAAAACTTGATTTTTCCGTGAAATTGTCTATTATCTTTGCACTTTTCTTGCGTTATACTAAAGCTATCAAAGACAAAGCGAGGGAAAAGCGATGGAAAAAAGACAGTTTGGGCAGACCGATTTATTTGTGTCAGATGTTTGTTTAGGTTGTATGGGATTTGGTGAGGCGAATAGCGGGATGCATGCCTGGACGGTGGATTATCCAACTTCTGCGCGCTTAATTCATGAGGCTCAAGGACTAGGAATTAATTTTTTTGATACTGCGATGAGTTATCAAAATGGCACGAGCGAAGAATTTTTAG
>JAEWFE010000302.1 GCA_023389005.1 Bacillota bacterium | reverse complement strand
TAGTTCAAGTTCTTCTGGTTCTTCAACAACGGAAACGACCTCTGAATCATCAACTTCCACTACAGAATCGAGTTCAAGTCAGGTTCCGCCAGTCACAAGTTCAACAGATGGCAATAAGCAACCGCCTAAATTGCCAAATACCGGAAATCCAATTAGTCGTGTCACCAATAAAGTGTTAAAATTTCTCCATTTACCACAAACGGGGACCAAAACGGCGACTTATCTGGGATTAGTAGGGTTAGCTTTGATTGTCATTGCTGCCTTAAGAGTAGCTCATTACATGAAAAATCGAAAATAGCGATTCATAATAAAAGAAACAGGATACAAGTTTCCTTACCTGAGATGAAGGTGAGAGAAGCTTGTATTTTTTTTGGGGGGAAAGGACTGCTTCCTGATGATCGTTTATATTGCTTTATACTGTTTAGTGTTCAAAGGTTTTGAAAAATCGAGCCGATGATGAGTATTATGCGCCAATGATATTCCGATTAACTCACGAAATAATCATAACTTTTGAACACTATTTAATATCACGTTCGAAGGATTTGGAAATAAGGTGAAATCCTAAATGAATACGAGTATCTCGAACTTAAAATACGCTTGTACAAAACTAAAATATTATCATTGTGGGGAAGTCAGGAAGAAAAAATAAATAAATTTTCTATACATTGTAAAAATAATCATTCGTTGTCTATGCGTTTGTTTGAAGTTTGAAAATGAATGGGTTTTGATATTTAAAATAACTTAGGTAGGTAGATTGAGGTGCGTATATATAACTGGGATTTTTGCTCTGTTTGAAAGATATATTCTTAAGTATAGATTTTTTTTGTTTTTTTTACTATTATTTTCATAGACTTGTAAAAAAGTGATTTGCTTGAATGCTATCATTTTTTATTTGCTTGTAATGTGAATATATTTTGTTTTTTAGCAAATTTTGTTTATTATTTTATGTCAATCTTTTTGCTTAAAAATTTTACATATGATAACTTTTATGTTTCCATATAAAAAGCACTTGAATTGACAATTCTCAATTTGTGCTGTATATTTAAGATAAAATTTGAGAAAAATTCATCAAATTAACAATAATATGAGGAGAGATTATTATGAAAAGGAGAAAATTGAGCAAATTATTTGGTGTTGCAAGTTTATTGGCACTATTCGGAGCAAGCGCGCTACTATTCACTAATGGTGTGGAAGCTAAGGAAGAAGATAGTGGAGAAGAAAAAGAGGATCAGGTTACTCTGACTGCGGCTGAACTAACCTTAAAAAAGAATATGTTAGATGTCGCAGGATACAAGCCAGAGGCAAGCGATAAGTTTACTGTTACCTTCACACAGTTGAAAGGTGATGATGCCGAGAAATATTGGCCAGATATTAAAGTGACTCCATCACCAGAAAAGGAACTAAAACCACAGGAAATTGATGGTACACAAGCGAAGGAAGATATTAGTGCTAATAAAAAAACTGTTGAAGTAAAATATAATTTATCTTCGTTGGATGAAGAAGGTTACTATGTTTATGAAGTGAAGGAAAGTGCGCCATCAGATGTTTGGACATCAGATGGAAAAACTTACATCTTGAAGGTTCGAGTTTACTATAAAAATGAAGATGTAGATACTAATGAATTGGTTCAAGAGGCTAAATTAATCGAAAAAGACGATACGGATCCTAGTGGGGTGAAGGGCGATAAGTCGTCTGTTGCTGAATTTACGAATACGCTCAACCCTCAAACAAAAGAAGTGACAATTGCAAAATATGTTGTTGGATATGATGGAGAACTAGTAGAAAGTGGCCGTAAGTATACGATTCATGTTGTGGCTACTAAAACAGATGGCTCCCATTCTGATGACCAATTTGATGTGAAGATTGGTACTAAAACTGTCAAAGGAAACTATAGTTTAGCTGGTTTTGATATTCAGCTTGAAGATCGTGAGAAGGCAAAGATGAATTTACCTTTAGGAACACAATTAGCAGTAAATGAAAAAGCACCTGGGAAACGTTTTGAAGTTAAGATTGATTCAAACTCAAAAGTAGAAGCTGATGAGGAAGCTGAAGGTTATGAAGTGTTGGCTTCTGATACTCAAGATTCAAAAGTAGTGACAGATGTGGTGACAAATGATCCAACTGATGTACACTCAATTGTTGTTACGAACAAGATTAAAACATTAGTGGACACTGGTGTGAAATTAGTGACTAGCCCATTCGTTGTTTTATTAGCTGTAGTGGCAGTTGCGTTTGGTGGTTATGTAGTTGTCAAACGTAGACTAAATGTAAAATAAAAGTATAAATTGAAATGATTGAATAGACTACCTTTTGATTTGGGATTACCTAAATCGGAGGTGGTCTATTTTTGTGGCTCTTTGTCAAGTAGTGTTGTTGGCAATGGAGTCGATTGGAGTGAAAGTTAAATCGTGGTTCGTGAAGTGAGTCTTCTTATGCATTCCTATATCTTAGTTTTGAAAAGGACGCTGTTTTCTGGTTGGTGAACGGCGAAAAGCGGAGACTTGATACTGCTTTGTGTTCAAAAATTTTTGTAAAATTGTCCTGATAATGAATAGGGTGCGCCGGATGATTTTAAAATTGAGTCATGGAAAAATTATAAGTTTTCCATAAGTCAACGTAGTAGGAAAGACGCTGTTCTAATCTCAAAATATACGAATTTTGAACCGCTCGCGACTAAAGTCAAGAACGTTCTCGGATATTTCATAAAAACGAGCACGCACACCGATTGCTCATTTCGGCTGTGTATGCTCGTTTGCTGTCTTAGTTTGCTGTTTCCTCGCTGGCCGTGTCGATGATATAGTCGATAACCTCAGCGGAAATTTGATCTTTGTAGTAGTTCTTTAAGAAAGTTTTTACTTCCTCCTTGTCATATTTTTCAGGAAGATAGAATTTTATCGTATCCGCAAGTCCGAAATTCTTAGCATCCTCCACAGTTAACGAAGCAGTTGGAATCCCATTCACTTCTTTTGGTAATTCGGGTAACATCTGTCTGCAACCTGCAAACAATAACAAAGATAAAAGTAAAGATGAAGTTAAAATTAGTTTTTTCATATATATCCCTCTTTTCCATAAGATTAATTATATTTTAAGTATAAAGCTGATTGGTGTCAATATTGGGGTTTTCTCAAAATGGATATAATTATAAATATAGTTATTTAGAATGCGTTTTAGGATAACGTATTTTGTGACGGAGATAGTGCGGATGTGTATGAATCATTAAAAATGCCGCACCACGAATCGTACTGATGATGTGATATTTGTCAGAAAACGAATGATTAACCTAGCTTGGAATAGTTGAAAAATGATAAGTATAGGATGAAAAAGTCGAGGGATCAATGTTTTTGATGGAGGATGAGTGAATGGATTAAGATGGATTTGAAGGTTATGAGTAATTATAGTTATTTTTTAGATATGATACGCTTTTTGATAGAGTTATCTAAAATTTTTTGTTGATAAGAGGTTTACAAATAGTATTCATAACAAATGGATGTTGTTTGAAAAATACAAAAAAACAGCTATAATTTAGAGTAAAAGTCAGTTTTGGCGCATAGTTAGCTTGCGTGACTCAATCGATTTTTTTGTATTTAGGATAAAACTAATGAATGTAGAAAAAAATTTACATTTATAAAGGGATGCATTTATAGCTATGTAAAACAAAAAAGTATTTGTGAGTGTGTTTCGCAGTTGTTTGGTATCAAAGAGTATACACGCGAGCGATACTTACCTGGGATACGTGGTGCTTTCTAAATGAGTTTCTTAGGTTTGCTGTTTTACTCTTAAATATTGAAACGAATGATAAATGGGGATGGGAATATACGATGATTTGAGATCTACATATATAGTAGGTTTGGAATTAATTCTCATTATGAGTGGCTTTCTTCTCAATTAATATTTATCAAAGATAGGCAAATAAACTTGAATTTCTAAGTTATAAATAACTAATTTAGTTAAGGGTTTTGCGTTAAAAAACACGATATTATTAAAGAAATAGTTTATCGATTCTATTGTCTTGACTGATTTGTAGAAAAACTGTTAAAAAAGTGTTTTTTTACAAGTGATGAATCGTAGTTGGATTATGTTTTTTTAAAGATCTAACTCTATAGCTTCGAATAATTCGAAGGTCCATTCATCTACGTTTAGGCAGGATGTAATTAGGTGATTTGCTAGTTTACAAAAAATGTGAAACTTCATATTTATATAGGAGGAAAAGGCATGCATCAAAATCCATTGAAAGAGCAGCTAACAAAGGACATACATGACTTTCGTGAAAATCGAAAACCCAAATCGCTCAAGAAACAAAATTTATGGGTAATTGACTATTGCTGATTTTTGAAAGTATATGATAAAAAAGTTTTAAATATTTTTTATTTTAGATGTTGTTGGAAAACTTTTTTTGTTAAAATTTATTTAGAATAAAGGTAAAGAAGGTTTTATTGATGGTTAAATACTCACAATTAACAGCTGAAATATATAAACCTAAAGAAATCGCTTCGATGATAGGTGTCACGACTAAAACTTTACGTGATTGGGATGACAAAGAACATTTCTTTGACCGTACTCCTGATACGGATAGGCGTTATATGACAAAAGAAATATTAATCCCTTTTTTAAATAAAAAAGGTGTTTTGATTGGTGATTCTCAAGATAACAAACGAGATATTGTTTACGCTCGTGTTTCAAGTCGCGATTAAAAATAAACTGGTGATTTAGATAGACAAGTTTTACATCTTGTAAATTCTTGTTCAGATTTAAAAAATGTTCTTGTTTTATCCGAAGTTGGCAGTGGTTTAAATGATAATCGAAAGAAATTCAAGCAATTGTTACAAATGATTTTAAACTATGAAGTGAATCGTGTATTTATTACTTATAAAGATCGATTACCAAGGTTTGGTTATCATTACATCGAAACTATTTGTAAATATCATCATGTTGAAATTGTAGTTGTAAACCAAAAAGAAAAATCAGTATCTATTGAAGAAGAATTAACAAATGATTTAATGTCTTTAATCGCTTCTTTTTCAGTAAAACTTTACGGTTTACGTGCACATAAAAATATAGAGGTTAAAAATCATGGCAAATAAAGAAATTGATTTAGAACTTTTAAAATTATTGAGTGAAATTGCTTCGTTACCTGATAAACTGACATTAGAAGATATTTTTGAAATGGCGTGAATTCGATGACATACAAAAGAAAGTATACGGTTAAAACACAACTTCATAAAAAGAATAATCAAGAGATTATTGATTATTTTGAAGAAGGTGTTGTTTTATACAATCATATCAAACGTGAAGCCTTTCATGTTTATAAACGAGAGCCTGATTTTAAAAAACATCAGTTTAACACTTATCTTCAGGAAAAATATAATATTTTAAAACGTACTGCAAACTCGATTATTTCTGATGCGATAGGGAATTATAATGCAATCAAGGAATTGAAAGAATATGAATTAAAACAAGTAGATGGTAAAATTGAAAAATTGAAAAAAGATATTATTCCTAAATTATCTTTATTCATTAAGCAAAATTTGCAAAAGATGTCTTTAGGAATGAAAATTGATTTAAAGAAACATCGTAATTTGCGTTCAAAGTTAGTTGCTAAGAAAAAGAAGTTGCATCGTTTAACCGAACGTAAAAAACAATTGCTTTATGAAATGACATCTGGTGATTTTAAAATTTGTTTTGGAACGAAACATCTACTAAAACGAAATCTCGTTTCTTTTCGTAACCAACGAGATAGTCAAATGAGTTTTGTAGGGTGTAAAAGTGAAACTTGTCAAAATCAAATGTTACAACTGTTTTATAACCCAAATAATAATCAATTCGATATTCGATTAAGAAAAGATTTAGGCGATTATAAAGATAAGAAAAACTACGCCTACGGACGTGTGTATTTTAATCATCATAAAAATGAATTGATTCAAATTTTAAAAGAAGGTTATAGTCCGTTATCATTTAAAATTCAAAAGAAAAAAGGTCGCTATTATCTTATTTGTACATTTGAAATACATGTAGAAAAGTCAGCATTTTTAACTAGAAATAGTTACGGTACCGTAGGTGTTGATTTTAATAAAGGTTTTATTGCTATTACAGAAACTGATGCTTATGGTAATATGCTTTCTACGGATAAACGTATATATCGCTTTAAACAAGGAAATAAAACAGTTAATGATTTTAGACAGCTAGCAAACGAATTAGTTAAGCAATGTTTAAAATCTGGAAAAGATTTAGTCATTGAAAATTTAAATTTCAAAAAAACAAAATCAAAAACAGAAAGTAAAGCAGGCAAA
>JAEWFE010000295.1 GCA_023389005.1 Bacillota bacterium | reverse complement strand
TGTTGGTTAAGTACAGCTTAACAAATAAAAGTTTTTCTAATACTTAGGAGGAATTAATTATGCCATTAGTATCAGGTACTGAAATTTTCAAGGCAGCACGTAAAGGTGGATACGCTGTAGGTGCGTTCAACACAAATAACTTAGAATGGACTCAAGCACTCTTAGAAGCTGCTCAAGCTAAGAATGCTCCAGTTTTAATCCAAACTTCTATGGGTGCTGCTAAATACATGGGTGGCTATAAAGTTGTTAAAAACTTAGTAGAAAACTTAATCGAATCAATGAACATCACTGTGCCAGTAGTTTTACACTTAGACCATGGTACATACGAAGCAGCTTTAGAATGTATCGAAGCTGGATACACTTCAGTAATGTTTGATGGTTCTCACTTACCATTTGAAGAAAACTTAGAAAAAGCTAAAGACGTTGTAGCTAAAGCACATGCTAAAGGTGTTTCTGTTGAATGTGAAGTTGGTTCAATCGGTGGTGAAGAAGACGGCGTTATCGGTGCTGGTGAATTAGCTGATATCGAAGAATGCAAACAAATCGTTGCTACAGGTATCGACTTCTTAGCTTGTGGTATTGGTAACATTCACGGTGTATACCCAGAAAACTGGCAAGGTCTTGCTTTTGATCACTTACAAGCAATTGCTGATGCTGTAGGTCATGATGTACCATTAGTATTACATGGTGGATCAGGTATTCCTCAAGAACAAATCGAAAAAGCAATTAAAATGGGTGTTTCTAAAGTTAACGTTAACACTGAATTCCAATTATCATTTGCTAAAGCTACTCGTGAATACATCGAAGCTGGTAAAGATTTAGAAGGTAAAGGATTCGACCCACGTAAATTATTAGCTCCTGGTAAAGCAGCTATCGTTAAAGATGCTGAAGAACACATCGACTGGTTCGGTTCAGCTAACAAAGCTTAATTGATTTACGCAAATTGCAACTTTTATACATCATCTACATTTTTGTAGGTGATGTTTTTTTATGCCTTTAAAGCAAGCTATACCACGTTTATTGTCAAGATAATAAGATTATTTAATTTATAGTGATACATTTTATTTTTATTTGCTGTATAATTATATTGTAGATAAAGTGAATGATGTATTTAATTATTAGTCTTGTTTTTTATTGAACGAGGGATTTATATGAATAATTATGGGTATAAGGAGATTTCTGCTGATATCCGACAAAAAATTCAATCCGGATATTATCATGCCGGAGATTATTTACCGAAACAATTTGATTTAGCCAAACAATATCATACAAGTAGAATTACGATACAAAAAGCCTTGCGAGTTTTATATATGGAGGGCTTTTTATTGTCTAAAAAAGGGGTAGGGACGGTCGTAAAAGATGTTGGGGTCCTTTATTCTGATTATATGCTGCATCAAAATAAAGATATCGATATGCGTTTAAAATCCGCCAAGAACTATAAGGTGACTAGCCAAATGATTTCGTTTGATATTCGTCCGCTTGATGAAGACGAAGCAGCTAAATTAATGCTAAAACCGAATGAATTGGTCTATGATATTACTCGGTTACGTTATGTAAATAGCGAACCTTTACGTCTAGAGTATTTATTAATTCCACAAAAATACTTTCCAGAATTACAAATGGATGACTTAGAAGATTCGCTCTATGAATATATTTATATCCAGACAAAACAAAAATTAGCTAAATCATTACTAAAAATTACTGCTGACTTTCCTGATTTTTATGATAAGAAGTATTTGTGTGTGGATGAACATCAGGTAATCTTAAGAATAGAACAAACCACTTATTTTAATAGCGGCGTTCCTTGCTTTTTAGCTGAGATTCGCTATGGATCTGATAATGGCCAAATTATTTCAGTGTTCTAATTAGACTAAAAATAGTAATAGACAGATATTGTTGAGATGATAGCTGTCTTTTTTTGTCCTTAAGTAGATTAAATAGACAAATGTTTTTTTAAGAGTTTATTCTTATTTCTTTTTTCTAAAGATTTTCTATGATAAAATATTAAGGATGAGTAAAAATCTCGCAATAATTCTTTAGTTAAAGGTGAATATATATGAAAAAAATAGTCATTAATGGAAATCGTCCATTAAAAGGAGAAGTAACGATATCAGGAGCTAAAAATAGTGCAGTGGCCTTAATTCCGGCTGCTATTTTAGCGGATTCTCCAGTAATCTTAGAAGGTGTTCCGGATATTCAAGATGTTCACTCATTAATGGAAATCTTGGAAATTATGGGTGTAAAAGTGAAGTTTGAAAATAATACTTTAGAAATTGACCCAAGAGCAATTGTCTCCATTCCGATGCCAAGTGGTAAAATCAATAGCTTACGTGCTTCCTACTATTTTATGGGTGCATTATTAGCAAAGTTTGGTGAAGGAGTTGTTGGCTTACCTGGTGGCTGTAATTTAGGTCCTCGTCCAATTGATTTGCATATTAAAGGATTTGAAACTTTAGGTGCTACAGTGACCAATGAACAAGGTGCGATGTATTTACGTACTGATGAAAAAGGGCTTCAAGGAGAACGTATTTATATGGATATGGTTTCGATTGGGGCTACAATTAATGTGATGCTAGCAGCTGTGAAGGCAAAAGGCAAGACGATTATTGAAAATGCGGCTCGCGAACCTGAAATTATCGATGTAGCGACTTTGTTAAATAATATGGGTGCGAAAATTCGTGGTGCTGGAACCAATGAAATCCGAATTGAAGGGGTCGAGCATTTACATGGGTGCCGTCATATGATTATTCCAGACCGTATTGAAGCCGGAACATATCTTTCAATGGCTGCTGCGGTAGGACAAGGGGTGACGGTTAAAAATGTGATTTTCGAACACTTAGAAAGTTTTATTGCTAAGTTAGAAGAAATGGGTGTGCGAATGGATATTTCTGAAGATAGTATTTATGTCCATCCAGCAGAAAAGTTGAATCCAATCAGCGTGAAAACTTTCCCATATCCGGGATTTGCAACGGATTTACAGCAACCAATTACGCCGTTATTATTTAAAGCCCAAGGAACATCAGAAATCATCGACACCATTTATCCTAAACGTATTGGCCATATTCCGGAATTGGCGCGTATGGGTGGCGATGCAAGAGTTGAAGGAAATTACATGTACCTAGGTCATACAGCGCATTTAACTGGGGCAGAGGTAGCCGCTTCTGATTTACGTGCGGGGGCTTGTCTTGTGATTGCGGGCTTAATGGCAGAGGGTACGACGAAGATTTCCAAGGTAGAAAATATTTTACGTGGATATGACCATATTATTGAAAAACTAACTGCTTTAGGGGCAGATATTCAAATGATTGAGGAGTGATTCGGGCGTGAGTGATTATTTAACAATGGCTGAGTTAGAAAACAAAACTTTAAAAGAAATCTATACATATGCACGCGAGTTTAAGATTCCTTACTACAGTCAAATGAATAAAAAAGAACTTTCACTAGCAGTTATCCGTGCACAGGCAGAAAAGCAAGGTTTCTTCTATATGGAAGGTATCTTAGACATTACCCATCAAGACGGCTATGGATTTTTGCGACCAATTAACTATGGCCCGAGTGCTGAAGATATTTATATTTCTTCTTCGCAAATTCGACGTTTCGGGTTGCGAATTGGCGATAAAGTGGCAGGAAAAGCTCGCCCACCCAAGGAAAGTGAACGTTATTATGGTTTGATGCATGTTGAAAGTGTGAATGGCAAAGATCCTGAAGAAGCAAAACAACGCCCACACTTTCCGGCATTGACCCCTCTATATCCAAATAAACAAATTCAATTATCAACAAAAGGCAATATGTTAACTACACGAATGATTGATATGTTTGCGCCCGTTGGATTTGGACAACGTGGTTTGATTGTGGCACCTCCAAAGGCCGGAAAAACCACGATTTTAAAAGAAATTGCCAATGGGATTACCGAAAATCATCCAGAGGCCGAGTTGATAGTGCTTTTAATTGACGAACGCCCGGAAGAAGTGACCGATTTAGAACGCAGTGTCAAAGGGGATGTTGTATATTCTACCTTTGATTTACAGCCAAGCAACCATACACGCGTTTCGGAGTTAGTTTTAGAGCGAGCGATGCGATTGGTAGAAGATAAGCGCGATGTTGTGATTTTGATGGATAGTATTACCCGTCTTGCTCGTGCTTATAATTTGGTTGTTCCGCCAAGTGGCCGTACCTTAAGTGGAGGGATTGATCCGGCTGCTTTGTATAAACCTAAAAAATTCTTTGGGGCAGCCCGTAATATTGAAGAAGGAGGTAGTTTAACAATTTTAGCTACAGCCTTAGTGGATACGGGGAGCCGCATGGATGATGTCATTTATGAAGAGTTCAAGGGTACAGGAAATATGGAATTACAGCTTTCTCGTCAACTAGCTGAACGTCGTATTTTCCCAGCTATTGATATGAAGAAATCAGGTACACGTAAAGAAGATTTACTGATGTCAGAAGAACAACTAGAAGAGACTTGGCGCTTACGTAAGAATATGGTCGGTGACTCGTTGGATTATACTGAGCAATTTATTCAGATTTTGCGTAAAACGAAGAATAATGAAGAATTTATCCAAGCCTTTCAAAATATTACTTTTGAGAATGAAGAAAAAACCATCCGACCAAACAGACGTTATATCAAGAAAAATTAGCTAAAACGATTGACAGTACAAATGGATTTTGCTAAGATAAATTTGTTGTATGTCAACGAAGAATAACTCTGGCTCAGCAAATGGACCAGGGCAAAGGAGAGAAAAACATGAAAGCAAATATTCATCCAGATTACCATCCAGTAGTATTTATGGATTCTACAACAGGATTCAAATTTTTATCAGGTTCAACTAAAACTTCAAACGAAACAGTTGAATGGGAAGATGGCAACACGTATCCATTAATCCGTGTCGAAGTAACATCAGATTCACACCCATTCTATACTGGTCGTCAAAAATTCACTCAAGCAGACGGACGCGTGGATCGTTTCAACAAAAAGTACGGTTTCACAAATTAATTTCGTCCTTGCACGAGAATTTCATTCAAAACATTGTTATAGCAACGTTTATCGGCACTCTAGCTTTTCTCTGGAGTGTCGATTTTTGCGCTTGAATGCCATTTGAAATTTTAATTAATTTGAAGGTATTTTGCGAACATATCAGCAGTCTCATTGGTTTATTTATTTTATGATAAGCCAAATAATTATGGAAATAAGTAAAATGTACACAATAAGTGGTTGCCAGTCAAAAGGGATTCGTTCTAGTTTAAATGTGACATGGTCTTTTTTCAGATTTTAGTTTCACCTTTTTTCATTTTCTGTTTGTGTTCAAGTTCATCTAATTCTTGCACTAAATCTTGCTTGATATATTTTAAATATGACAATCTGACAAAAAGAACAACGATTATAGCAATAAAACTTACAATAATTAACTTAAGCATTAACTATTCACATCCGTTGTGTATCATTTTTTTAATCCGGTATGTTTGGATAAGGATACTAATTTTTTCATTCTCTTGATAATCATTCCCACAAAGCAAATGGCATATATTGCAGCAAGCCATGAAGGAAGTGAGTTGGCTACTGCTAAAAATAGGCAAATTAGACTAAAGATGAGCATAATGAGATAGAAGTATTTCATTTGTATAGGTTCTCCTTGAGCGTATTAGATAAAGTGCGTATGTTTGACTTTCCATTGTTCTAGCTTGATATTAAGCCAAAAACTATAGATACCTAAAGTAATAATGGTGAGTAGGAACCATTTGATCCAGTTACCAAATAATTGCATGGCAGTTCCATCGAAATAAAGTCTGCGTCCATTGATGACGGTATGCTTGATTTTCCAATTATAC
>JAEWFE010000274.1 GCA_023389005.1 Bacillota bacterium | reverse complement strand
CCTGCCAAAGAAGCGACTTTTTCTGGGATATCCATATCATCCACTAAAGCACTAACCATTTGTGCACTATCCGGTTGCGTATGGATAATTGTCATAAACTGAACTCGATCCACTTTAGTAACCATCTCTTCAATCAACTGATGAAGATGCAATTGGTCTTCTTGTGTTTTCATCTCATCAACGGTAAAGAGTTTCAACTGCTTTTCGCCATTTTCAGTTGTCGCTTTGATGACTTTTAAATCATTCAAGTCTCTGGAAATGGTTGCTTGCGTGGCAGTTACCCCTCGCAGCTTTAACTGTTGCAACAATTCCTCTTGGGTATGAATCATCTGTTGCTCTAAAATCTCAATAATCAATTGATGACGCTGCTCTTTTTTCATGTTGACCTCCTCATTACATTTGATTTGGTGCATGTAAACCTAACAAGCGTAAATCTTCTTTCAATAAAACACTTACCGCATAAACTAGGCTTAAGCGGGCTTGTTTTTGATCATCATCAGCTAATACTTTGCTATGGGCATAGTATTTATTGAAAGCTTGAGATAATTTAATCGCGTGTTTTGCAATGACAGATGGCTCATAAGTATTCGCCGCTTGTAAGACTACTTCTGGATAGCTTTGGATTAATTTGATTACTTCCCATGATTCTTCGTCGTTTAAGCTCAAATCACCGACATTTTCAACATCAAAGGCGGCTTTAGCTAACAAGCTTTGGCAACGAGCATGTGTATATTGTACATATGGTCCCGTTTCTCCTTCAAAACGTACCACTTCATCTAAAGCAAAGTCAAAATTATTCAAGCGGTCATTTTTCAAATCATGGAAAACAACAGCGCCTACCCCTACTTGACGAGCAACTTCATCTTTATTTTCTAATGTAGGGTTCTTTTCAATAATCTGGGCTTTGGCTAATTCAATTGCTTCATTCAATACTTCAGCAAGTAAGATAATTTTTCCTTTACGAGTAGACAATTTCTTACCATCTTTTGTAATCAAACCAAATGGCACATGATGCATATCTTCTGCCCAATCAAAGCCCATTTCCTTCAACACTGCTTTTAATTGTTTGAAGTGATTGCTTTGTTCATTACCCACAACGTAAAGTGATTGACCGAAATCATAAGTACGTTTGCGATATAAGGCCGCTGCTAAGTCACGCGTAATATATAAAGTCGCACCATCAGATTTGCGGATTAATGCTGGATTTAAATCATAAGCAGATAAATCGACAATTTCTGCCCCTTTATCTTCTTTTAATAGATGTTTTTCTTCTAACATGGTTACGACTTCATCCATCTTATCATTGTAGAAAGCTTCTCCATTGAAAGAATCAAACTTCACTTCTAATAAGTCATAGATATCGGTAAATTCTTTTAAGGATTCATCGCGGAACCACTGCCATAATGCTAAAGCTTCTTCATCACCATCTTCTAGTTTTTTAAACCAGGCACGGGCTTCATCTTCTAATTCTGGTTGGGTTTCAGCTTTTTCATGAAAATCCACATATAATCGTAATAGTTCAGCAATTGGATCTTTTTCCACAGCTTCTTGACTTCCCCAAAGTTTGTAAGCCACGATTAATTTACCAAATTGTGTTCCCCAGTCTCCTAAGTGGTTAATACGAACGGGTTGATAGCCAATTTTTTCTAATAAGAAACCAATTGAATTCCCGATTACTGTAGAACGTAGATGCCCCATTGACATTGGTTTAGCAATATTTGGTGAAGACATATCAATTGGTACTTGTTTATTTTGGCCGATATTTTGTGAGCCGAAACTTGCTTTTTGCGTTAACACTTCTCGTAGAACTTGGCTAGATACTTGTGCTTTATCCATGAAGAAGTTAAGATAAGCGCCTACTACTTCCACTTTTTCAAATCCAGTTGTATCTAATTGTGCCACTAAGTCTGTAGCGATTTGTTGCGGTGCTTTACGGAAGATTTTAGCCAATGAGAATACTGGAAAAGCTACATCTCCATGTTCGGCATATTTTGGTTTTTCTAATAAGTTTTCGATTTGTTCATACGTTAAATGTTCACTCAATGCTTGATGCAAAGTTTTTGCGACAATTGCTTGGTTGTTCATCGAATTTCCTCCTAATATTTATCTGATATTTTTAGCATTTTGTAATAAAAAAGCCCTAGTGTCACGATTATACTAAACCATTAACACTAGAGACGAATTTCATTCCGCGGTACCACTCTACTTGTCCACTTTTTAGGACCTACTTTTGCTATAACGGTAGCTGCCGTATCTTTGTATCAAAGCGCGTTTCAATCTGTCTTACTTATCTGGCTTCCACCTTCCCAGACTCGCTACAAGCAGTGTTAGATTTACTTTCTCTTTAAAGATATCCATATCGATTTGATTATAGCAAACCTATCTCTAAATTTCCACACCCAAAATGAAAATTCATGAAAATAACTGGTGTGTTTTGAAAATAACTTAGAAAACTTATTCTAGCTGACTTACTTCAACAACAAACTAACTATAAATGCAAGAATCGCTAGTCCACCTTGTTTCAATAAAATTGATTTATCACTTGAATAAGCGCCATAAGCTGCTACTAAGATAATGTAAACCAATAAGAAGCGTACAAAAGCTAAGTTATCCTGTACAAAAAATAAACTATACAACAATCCTAAAGCAATCAAGCCATTATAGATTCCTTGATTTTTAAATAGCGTTTGTACATTTTTATTTTGTAATTCTTTTGCAGTGATCTTAAAAGTTTGAGCGGTTTTGTCTGAAGTTGTTGCAAAAGTTTCCAAATACATAATATACAAAAATTCCAATGCCACTAATACCACTAATACTTTAAACAAGATAAGCATTTTTAACATCCTTTCACACATTTTATTACCAAATTATCATAGCGAAACACGTATTCATTCGCAATTTTTCTGCCTACATTTTTGATACAATCATCAAAAAGGCATAGCTAGACATTATGACATCCGAGACTTTACAAGATACTTTCCGACCTTATGAAAAAAAGACACCCTAAAACTTTAGAGTGCCTTTCGTATGATTAAATAAAATCATTTAGCTAAGGCTTTTTTTGCTTCTTCCGCTAGTGCAGTAAATGCAGCAGCGTCAGTTACAGCAAGGTCAGCTAACATTTTGCGGTTGATTTCGATACCAGCCACTTTTAAGCCATGCATTAATTTAGAATAGCTTAATCCATTCATACGAGCTGCAGCGTTGATACGTGCAATCCATAATTTACGGAAAT
>JAEWFE010000273.1 GCA_023389005.1 Bacillota bacterium | reverse complement strand
AATCCCAGCCATACACGTGAAATCTTAGAACGCCATGGTTTCACTTTTAAGAAAAGTTTAGGCCAAAATTTTTTAACCGAACCGAATATCTTGCGTAAAATCGTCCAGACTGCCCAAATTGATGACCAAGTAAATGTCATCGAGGTAGGTCCGGGTATCGGTGCTTTAACAGAGCATCTCGCCCAAAACGCGCATCAAGTTTTAGCCTTTGAAATTGATGATCGTTTAATTCCAGTTTTGGCAGATACTTTAGCTGAATATGAGAATGTGCAAGTGGTTCACCAAGATGTCTTAAAGGCCGATTTGGTGCAAGTGACGCAAGAAGTCTTTACCGAAAACTTGCCAATTAAAGTAGTTGCCAATCTGCCATACTATATCACCACACCGATTATGATGCATTTTCTAGAATCAGCTTTAAAAGTCGATGAAATGGTTGTGATGATGCAAAAAGAAGTAGCTGATCGTATAAGTGCACAACCAGGAAGTAAAGCCTATGGTTCATTAAGTATTGCTGTTCAGTATTATATGCAGGCCCAACTTGCTTTTATCGTGCCCAAAACGGTATTTGTCCCACAGCCAAATGTCGATTCAGCTATTTTGAAACTAACGCGCCGCAGTCAACCCGCTGTAGAAGTGATAGACGAAAAGGCCTTCTTTAGATTAACGAAAGCTGCATTTCAACTTCGCCGCAAAACACTGTGGAACAACCTTTTACATTCTTATGGCAAAGATGAAGCAACAAAAAATTGGTTAACACAATCCTTAGAGCAAGCGAATATTGATCCTAAACGAAGAGGCGAGACCTTGACATTACAGGAATTTGCTGATTTAAGCAACGCCATGGAAAAATTGAAATAGATCA
This sequence comes from Bacillota bacterium, assembly GCA_023389005.1. Taxonomy (GTDB): domain Bacteria; phylum Bacillota; class Bacilli; order Lactobacillales; family Enterococcaceae; genus Enterococcus_E. The sequence continues at coordinate 3,460 of JAEWFE010000273.1, read as the reverse complement.
AAGGCACTTTTTTGCGGGTGAGTATCATTTATTCCCATAAAAAAGTGTTTTTTCTCAGAAATAATTCTGTCATCCTATGACGCTAATAGTCCTTTAAAAAAAGATATAAAATAGCATCCAGATAATACCTTATAACTTTATCTCTATTTTGTGATTTTTATAATCTTTATATTTTGCTAATATTTCAGTTTTTTAAATATAAAACATTTGTTAAAAAATAAAAATGTAGTATAATATAGTTGTAGATAACCTACATGGAGGAAATTTTTAGATAAAAATGTAAACAATGATAAACGAATATTTTGTGAGCCTCTTCCCATTCCCCAATGACTCCGGATGTTCGTTTTTCATTTCCTCCATCTACTTTTGGACACTGGTAAGAGGTGTCTTATTTTTTTACTCCCATTTACTGTCTTGACATCAGAATGAAAGTAGATTATAGTTAGAACAACCTGTTATTGTCATGACAAAAAAAGTTAGTTAGTAGATGTATGGAAGAATGAAATAAGGGAGTTACTTAAAAATGAAAATTCAATCGATAAAAAATTTAACCGTTGCTGCTTTACTGATTGCTTTAGGGATTTTGATTCCGATGGTTATGCCAAAAATTGTTATCGGACCTGCTTCTTATACTTTAGGAAGTCACGTACCAGCGATGATTGCTATGTTTTTCTCACCCTTAATGGCGATTTGTGTCACTTTAGGAACAGCTTTAGGATTCTTTTTAACTTTACCACCGATTATCGGATTACGCGCTCTTTCGCATATCCTTTTTGTAACAGTTGGCGCACTTTACCTAAGAAAAAATCCACAATTGATTCAAAATCCGTGGAAATTACAAGGGTTTAATTTTGTAATAGCAGTTATTCATGCTAGTTTTGAAGTCGTTGTTGTCTTTGCTTTTGCTTACTTTGGCAATCTTGCAAATACGACATTTGATCGCAATTATTTTATTTTCTTATTTGGCATGATTGGCTTAGGTGGTCTTATTCATAGTATGATTGATTTTAATATCGCTTATCTTGTCGCTAAAGCTATCCAAAAGCAAGCCAAAATTCCAGTTTTCGCTTTAGCAACGAAAAAAACGAATATTCACTAATCAAAGGCGAACATTTAGCCATTTTTTTAAAGAAACGAATGAAATTTTAGCAATATTTTCAGAAAGTGTGATATGATAGGCGTGAGGTTGTGATAAGAAGTCTGACCAAGCTGCCTCACAACCTTTTGGACGGTGTTCGAAGGGTAGCTACCTCGCATCTAAGCCGGCCTGCCTAGGAAAATCTTAAAACAGAGTGGATTTTCCTGTCATTCCGGACAAACTTAGCTGCTTGTAGCTGAGCGACCCTTCTCACAACCTTTTATTGACGGTGTTCGGCAGCTAGACATTGTGAAATTCGCCCTACCACTTGCAAAAATCTCCTTTCATCCGATTTTTGCAGTGGTAGGTAAACACACGAATTTCTTCATATCTAAGCGAGCTGCCTTACAACCTTTATTACAGAGTAGGGGTTAGTGCGTTAAGTGCTTTGGGGATGGGATGTTGCCTCATTGACGAAGAATTTTATTCGCGGTGCTAATCTCGCATTCGCTGCAATTTTTGTAGCAACTCATTAAGGAGATGCACACATGAAAAACAACAAAATTTCAACTAAATCGATGGCTTTATTAGCGCTATTGGTGGCCATTCAAATTGTATTAAGTCGCCAATTTGCCATTGAGACGCAATTGGTGAAGTTTTCTTTTGCGTTTGTCGCTACATTTTTAATGGGTCTGTTTTTAGGTCCATGGCTAGCTGGTATTGGAGGTATTTTATCTGATGTGATAGGGATGAGCTTACTAGCAAAAAGCCCATTCTTCATCGGCTTTACCTTTAGTGCTTTTCTAGGCGGTGTCGTTTATGGGTTATACTTCTACAATAAAGAAGTGACACTGAAACGTTGTATTGCCTGTGTTTTAACCAATACTGTCTTATTTACTTTGCTTTTAACGCCAATTTGGTTATCCATTATGTACAATATTCCGTTAAACAGCTGGGCTATCTGGTCCGCACGCTTAATGAAATTAGTGATTACTGTGCCATTGCAAATCGCTACTTTATATATTGTCGGTAAAGCTTTACCAATGGCACAATTAAAACGAAAATTATCATAAAAAAAGTAACCTAGCAAGAGATTCATCCCATCTTTTGCTAGGTTATTTGTATAGATTCATTTTTTTAGCAATTTGTTCGGCATAATAGCAAACGGTTTGTAGATCGCGCTTTTTTAAGGCTTCCTGTTCACTAAGAGGGAGTAAATAAAAGTCAACAATCATGCGATCAAAATGCCCCGTGCGCATGGATTGGTAGATTTCTAGCTCTAAACTCGTATGCAAAATATCATTCATTAATTCAGCCGTAACACTAGCATTTGCCGAATGATTGGGAAAAGGAATAATCTCAGCCATGATCATCGCTCCCATCTGGTTCGCCTAAAGAGCAAAAAATATGTTTGTTCTCTTGCCAGTAGTTTTCTAATAAATTTGATTGGCGCAGATGTTCGATAAATAGATGGGCTAAATAAGTCACAGCTTGGCGACGGCAGGAAAGCAGTTCTTTTTGTTTCTCTTTAGGAAGGGTATCTACTAAAAATAAGAAAGGATGATAGGTTTCATTACGGATGGCTTGATATAAAAGTAGTTCGGTACCTACTTGCAATAAATCTGCCATTTCTTCAGTAGGTACAAACGTGGATTGTTTAAAGGGAACGATATTGTTTGGCCGTATAATGAGGACACATCCTTTCATTTTTGGTGCAGCTTTATTATAGACATTTTACTTAAATTGTCTTTTTGTTTGTAAACCTCTTGCTTATCAAAAGAAAAATTCCTCTGCCAATGATTATCAGTCATTCGCAAAGGAATAGAGCTTAAATTTGTGTTTGTGTAAATTGCGCGTGATAGAGTTTGGCATAGTAGCCGTTTTGTTGCAATAATTGGTGGTGTGTGCCCATTTCGACAATTTGTCCATGATCCATCACTAAAATTTGGTCTGCAGATTGAATAGTAGAGAGTCGATGGGCGATAACAAAGCTAGTTTTTCCTTTCATTATTGCTAAAAAGGCATCTTGTATCTTTCTTTCAGTTAAAGCATCGACAGAACTAGTGGCCTCGTCTAAGATAAGCATCGGAGGGTTTGAAATCATGGTTCGCGCGATGGTCAGCAATTGGCGTTGACCATCTGAAATTTTGACATTCTTCTCCCCAAGAGGCGTATCTAATTGTTGAGGTAATCGCATGACAAAATCATACATAAATGATTTTTTGAGTGCATCAGTGATTTCTTCATCCGTAGCATCTGGACGACCAAAAACGAGATTTTCACGTAAAGTACTATCAAAAATCCACGTATCTTGAAGCACCATGCCAAAATTCTTTCTTAATTCATCACGTTTTACTTTTGCAATATCCACACCGTCAATTA
>JAEWFE010000256.1 GCA_023389005.1 Bacillota bacterium | reverse complement strand
TATGTCCATAAAAGTGCATAGAACGATTTACATTAAAAACAATAAAATATACCAATAAAATCATACTACCCGTTGTGCTAGTTGAAAAATACTGGAAAAAATAAAAGATTTCGCATAAAGTAAACTCAAAACCAACCACAGAAATGAGTGAACGATATGCGAAATCAATTCCACTATACCAAAAAACCAAAAAAGCCCAAGACATCCGAAGACATCTTGGACTATTGAATTTCAATTATTTAGCAACTGGGTATACTGACACTTGTTTTTTGTCGCGGCCTTTACGTTCAAAACGTACTACGCCGTCAACTTTCGCATATAATGTGTCATCTCCGCCGATACCAACGTTAACACCTGGATAAATCTTAGTACCACGTTGACGGTAAAGGATAGAACCACCTGTAACAGTTTGACCGTCTGCACGTTTCGCACCTAAGCGTTTTGCACGTGAGTCACGTCCGTTAGAAGTAGAACCCCCACCTTTTTTATGAGCGAAGAATTGTAAGTTCATCTTTAACATGAGATGCACCTCCTAGTGATTAGTAATGGTTTTGATTTGGATATATTGCTGATAGTCTTCTTGTACCGACTCTAAACCTAAAAGTAAGCTTTCAAGGAGAATCTGCGCGACATTTTTTTGCTCCTGAGTCAAATCTTCAGAAATCGTCGCCTCTAAGAAACCACCATTTTCTTGATCTGCCTCAACTTGCATCTCAATGCCAACAAGTGAAGAGACACTATTAATCGCATTGATGCTCAATGCACTCACAGCAGCACAGACGATATCTTCGCCGTATTCTCCTGCTCCAGCATGACCTGTAATGCGAAATTGATGTATCGTTCCTGATTCTGTTCGGTAAAAAGTACCCTTAATCATCAACTTATCCTTCTTTGTCTAATTATGCGTTAATTGCTTCGATAACCACTTTAGTGTATGGTTGACGATGACCTTGTTTGCGGTGTGAATGTTTTTTAGGTTTGTATTTGAAAGTCACAACTTTCTTTTGTTTGCCGTGTTTTTCAACAGTACCTACAACAGTTGCACCAGCTACTAAAGGAGTTCCCACTTTAGTTGATTCGCCACCAACTAAGACAACTTCATCGAAAGTAACTTTTTCGCCAGCTTCAACGTTTAATTTTTCAACGTAGATAGCTTGACCTACTTCAACCTTCACTTGTTTACCACCAGTTTTGATAATTGCGTACATGCTTAAAGCACCTCCTTATATATACTTAGACTCGCCATCCCAAGCGACATGCGTACTTAAATACTTGTTCCGAGCGGTTGTAGCTGTGGAGACCACAATTACAACAATTTAAGACTACCAAAACCGTCCTTGCTTGTCAATCATTTTCGCCTGATTTCTTTTGATTTTCTGAAAAGATTGGAAAGTAGGGATTTTTCGTTTAAATATGGAGAACTCCCCTTATCTAGATTCTTTTTGACAAATAATAATAAATTTTTAAACTTTGCCTACTTGTCGTTATCACTCATGAGAAGGTATACTAGGAGCATATGAAAAATTGATGATAGGGTGGGAAATAATTTGATTTTTTTACAACTACTAATTTACTTACTTGTCGGGGTGATTACTTGTGCTGTCGATGTCTGGCTGACTGAGGATTACAGCAAAACGACAATCTTAAAAAAATGGCTCATCGACACGCTGCTGACAAATGCCTTGGCGTTATTAATTGTGCGCTTTGTCTTAAATATCCAGACCGGTCTAATTCCTGCAATTTATGCAACAAATTTCGCCTACAAGTATCTTGCCTTGGCGCTTGGGATTGGTTTAGGCTTAAATATCTTAAAAGGCGGATTCCAAGGGGCAATCTTTTTGGAAAAAGCAGAAAACAAAACAACGGCCTGGCAAATTGTACTCAGTGTAATCAGCTGCATCCTTTTTGCTTTAGGAACGGTTTGTTTTATTGGGACGAGTTGGTTTATTGATTTCTTCGGTCGACTAACACCAGAGCAATTTATCTTTAACTTCAAATCTCCAGTTAAAGGAACTGCGAGCAATATGACCGATCAAATCGTTGGTACCCCAGTATTATTTGCGGTTGGATTATTAATTATCTTTGCGGTCTTATTGTTTGCGAATAAAGATATCTACGTCAAAGATTACAGAGTGCTTTCAAATCGAGCAAAACGCATTTTATTTGCGGTATTTAGTCTAGGATTTTTAGCTGGCGGTATCTTCTATAGTATTAAAGAACTCCAACTAGATAAAGTCTATGCTGCTTACTTTGACCAATCTAACTTTATTAAAGACGAGTATGTCAATCCAAATGATGTCAAGCTCACCTTTCCAAAACAAAAACGCAATGTCATTCATCTCTACTTAGAGTCTATTGAGAATTCTTACTTTGATAAGGCCAATGGTGGATTTATGGATGAGAACTTAATGCCTGATTTGATGGAATTATCTAAAGAAGGGATTCATTTTAGTGAGTCGAAAACATTCGGCGGCCCTTATCAAACTTATGGCTCTAGTTGGTCGGTAGCCTCCATGGTCAATATGAGTAGTGGCTTGCCGCTAAAGATTCCAATGGATGGTAATAGTTACGGTAAGACAGGCCAATTCTTACCAGGTGCGACACTTATCGGGGATATCTTGGCAAAACAAGGCTATGAACAAACGATTATGTTCGGTGCAGATGCAGACTTTGGTGGGTTAACGAGCTTCTTTACGACACATGGTCACTATAATATTTTTGATGTGAAGTATGCACGTAAAGCCGGGTTGATTCCAAAAGACTATAATGTTTGGTGGGGCTTTGAGGATAATAAGCTATACGATTTTGCCAAAGCAGAGATGACGCGTCTAGCAAGTACTGGCAAACCGTTTAACTTTACCATGGAAAATGCCGATACTCACTTCCCTGATGGCTTTGTCGAACCAGATACACCAAAGATTTATCCAAGTCAATATGCCAATGTTATTCATCATTCTCAAAAACAAGTTGTAGATTTAGTTCGTTGGATTCAGCAGCAACCATTCTATAAAGATTCCGTGATTATTCTAACTGGGGATCACCCAAGTATGGATAAGAAATTCTTTGCTAACTTTGATCCAAATTATCACCGCACGACCTTTAACTTGATTTTAAATGCGGACTTTGATCAAACGAACATCAAAGCCTTCAATCGCAAATACGCCCCATATGATTACTTCCCTACCATTTTGGCAAGTATGGGTGTGAAAATTCAAGGCAATCGTTTAGGACTTGGTAGTAACTTAGCTTCTGATACACCAACCTTGATTGAAAAATACGGCTTAGATAAAGTCAATACTGAATTATCGAAAAATAGCAACTACTATAATGATGCTTTTGTCGATGAAAAAAATGCGAAATAAATAGCAAAACGCGCTTAATAGAGTTTAAGCGCGTTTTTTTATATAGAAAGCTACCAGTGCGTTTATCAAGATGGAAATAGGGAAGACATGAGCACAACTGGTAGACTTACTAACTGATTTTAAGCACGATAGCTAGGAATCGTCTGCTCATAGGCGGTAATTTCATCAGCAGATTGGAGCGTAATCCCTATTTCATCTAAACCATTTAATAATTTATACTTCCAGGTTTCATCGATGCCAAAGTGATACGTATCCTCCCCTACACTTACCGTTTGAGCCGCTAAATCAATTGTTAGCTGATGATTGCTAGGTAAATGGGCGATTTTTTCGCGCGCGTTTTGGTCTAATACGATGGGTAATAAACCATTTTTTGTCGCATTCATATAGAAGATATCACTAAAACTGCCGGCAATCACCG
>JAEWFE010000243.1 GCA_023389005.1 Bacillota bacterium | reverse complement strand
TCCATTGCGACCATATCCATATCTGTATAAGTGATGTTTTCGCCACACATTGCCCAAATGAATGAATAATTACTTGTACCTACACCTGAGTGAATCGACCAACTTGGCGAGATAGTTGCTTGTTCATTCCCCATTACTAAGTGTTTGGTTTCATCCGGTTTACCCATCATATGGAACACTTTGGTATCCGCTTCCATATCAAAGTACACATAAGCTTCCATTCGACGTTCATGTGTATGACACGGCATAGTATTCCAAGCGCTACCTGGTTCTAAGATTGTATAACCCATTTGTAATTGACAGCTTTGACAAACATTTGGATGAACATATTGATAAATTTTTCGTTCATTTAAGGTTAATTTTTCACCGGTTTCTAGTGGTTTAATTTGATCAATGCTAATCTTCACATTTGGATAGGTGTGATGCGCAGGCACTGAACTTACATAAAATTTTGCTGGATTACTTGCATCTTGAGACTCAAACTTCACTTCTTTCGTTCCCATACCGATGTAGTAACCATCTTGTTTTTTCATTTCTTCTTTTTGACCATTAATCGTGATGAAACCATGGCCACCAATATTAATAACACCCAATTCACGACGTTCTAGGAAGAAATCGACACCTAATTCAGTCGACAATACAATTTCCAGTGGCTCTGTCGTAGGGGTCACTCCTCCAAAAATCATACGGTCATTGTGCGTATAAGTTAAACGAATATCTCCAGGTACAAAGACTTCTTCTACTAAAAACTCCTTACGTAACTGTTCTGTTGAATAATGACGGATATCTTCTGGTGCGTGTGCGTAACGCGTTTCCATCTTTTGCATTTCTCTTTTCCTCCTTGCATTTATTTCCTATAAAGAAAATATATTTTACATTTAAGAAACTTACAAATTCATTATACATAAGTAAACCGGTTTTGAAAAGGCTTTTTTATAAATATTATCGGTTTATTTTACTAGAATCATTTTTAAGGTAGGCTTGCACTTCTTCTAAAGTAAATTGATTACAGTCGCCATAGACCATATGTTTTAATGCCGAAGCCGCAGTCGCAAAGTCTACTATCGCTTGAGGTTCATACTCACTAAGCAAACCATGGAGAATGCCTGCTGAGTAAGCATCCCCACCACCTACACGATCGACAATCTCAGGAATATCTATCACTTTAGATTCATAATAGGCATTTTGATAATAAAGCGTTCCTTGTAACTGATTATGTTTGGCAGAAAGTATGGTGCGATTGGTCGAATAAATCACTTGAATATTTGGATAAAGTCTTTGCATTTCTTGGTAGCATTGTTCTAATGGTAAAAGTTCCGCATGCTTAATACCTAGTAAATATTGGGCATCTAGACGACCAGCAGATAAATAATCAACATAAGGCAAAATTTGTTTTAGTGCTTCTGCTGCTTGGGCTTGACTCCAAAGTTTACCTCTAAAATTAATATCAAAACTGATTTTAACGCCTCTTGCTTTTGCTTCTTGCATCAATTTGATTAACAATTCAAGCCAAGCCGGACTTAAAGCAGGCGTAATCCCTGATAAATGAAATAAATCAATTCCTGCAAACAAATCCATTCTTTCCCATTCATTTTCAGTCATCTGAGAAAAACTTGAAAATGCACGATCATAGATGACATTGGCTGCTTTGATGCCCACTCCTTGCTCTAAAAAATAAATTCCTAAGCGCTGACCACCAAAAAGCAGAAAATCAGTATGTACGCCAAAACGATTCAAATGACGCTTAACCGCTAAACCTAACGCATTGTCAGGTACTTTACTAGCAAAGTAGGCTTGGTGACCAAAATTTGCTAAACTGATTGCTACATTAGCTTCTCCTCCACCATAATGTGCAAGCATCTCATCTGTACAGGCTAACCGGTTTTCTTTTGTTGAAAGCCTAAGCATAATTTCTCCCAAAGTAAGTATATCTGCCATAACTATCCCTCGCGAATTTCTTGTAATTTAGCCATATATTGTCCAGCAACTTTGGTAATTGCAGGATAATCTTCATTTTTTAGAGGTGCTAATAAATTGCCACCAACACCGACAGCAACAACGCCTGCTTTGAACCAATCCGCCATATTTTCCAAGCTCACACCACCAGTTGGCATAATGTTTAACTGTGGCAATGGTGCTTTGAATGCGCCAACAATTTTCGGACCAAAAGCAGAACCTGGGAATAATTTAACAATATCTGCACCAGCTTTTAAGGCTTCCTTCATTTCATTAATAGTCATACATCCTGGTAGGTAAGGAATTTGATATAGGTTGCAAATTTTCGCCGTCTCTATGTCAAAACAAGGACTAACAATAAATGCTGCACCTGCCATTATCGCTAAACGAGCAGTCGTAGCATCCAGAACCGTGCCAGCACCGATTACTACTTCTTCATCATCAACATACTTTTCAGCTAAAGTACGGATAGCTTCTTGCGCATTTGGTACTGTAAAAGTTAATTCAATCCCTTTCATCCCCCCAGCAACAATTGCTTCACTTGCTTTGATTGCTTGCTGTGCTGAATCACCGCGAACCACTGCAATGACACCACAATTAGCCAATTTTTTTAGAATATCCACACGTTTCATATTTATCACTCTTTCTTATTTAGAAAATATAATTTATCTTTTAGAAATACAAGTAGAGTATAACGCAAAATCAAAATATTTGAAAGGGGTTTTATTAAATAATTTTCTGCATAAAAAAAAGAAGACTTAGCACCAAAACTAAATCTTCAATCTCTAATTATGTATATTATTTTAATTCTTTTTCAATAGCGGCCTTTGCTTCTAAAATTGCTTGGATAACCTTCTCTTGATAGCTATTTGTTACACGGAATTTAGGTAAACTAATACTCATCGCACCAACGATCTGTCCCTTATTCATCAATGCAGTACCTATACAAAAAATATCCTTTTCCATTTCCTCGTTATCAAAAGCAATCCCACTCGCTCTAATTTCTGATAATTCTTGCTTTAATTTTAGTGGATTTGT
>JAEWFE010000211.1 GCA_023389005.1 Bacillota bacterium | reverse complement strand
AGGGCGAATGCAATCTACCAATCACTCATCATGACCGCAGAAGTGAATGGTCTTAGCCCGTGGAAATATTTGGAATGGTTGCTTTCAGAAATAAAAGAATTGGAAGCACCCACCGAAGAGGATTTTGCGTGCTATCTACCTTGGTTAGAGGAAGTACAAAAAAATGCAAAATCGGATCTATCTGTACCGAAAAATATCAACACTACTTCAAAAAAGAAGCCTGAATGCTATTCAATTTGAAAAACTGATAGCATATCAGGCTATTTGGCGTACACCCACCATCCTATCCAACGCTTACTATCTGAACGGTCTTTTGTTATATTTTAAATTTTAATAATTCATTTATCTGATATCACAGCAAATAACTTGAGTTTGAGCAACATTTATCTTATATAAATGAATTAAGTGGATTGTGCTGTTTTAAAATTTTTTGTTGTTTATTTTGAGTTACATGGGTATAAATCTGTGTAACAGAAATAGAACTATGCCCCAAAAAGTGTTGAATAAATCTAATATCAACATCGTTATCAAGTAACATCGTAGCAAACGTATGTCTAAACATGTGTGGAGTTACTTTTTTATTAAAGGATAGTTTCAAAGAGATTTTTCTAAATAAAAGTCTGATTGTTTGTTCAGACAATGGCATATCATTAATTTTACCTGTAAAGAGAAATTTATCTGAGATTTTTTTGTAGTACTCCACATAGTCTTTTAATAATTGAAAAGTGTGATCATTTCCTATATAGAGAATTCTTTCTTTATTTCCTTTACCTAAAATCTTGATGTTTCGATTCTCCATATCAAGATTATTTAATTGAATATTGCAGAGTTCAGATATTCTTAATCCAGTCGAAAGTAGTAATTCAGCAATTAATAAATTTCTATGACTTTTTTCTTTTTGATATTTAGTTGTTGCACGGTTATATTCACTTTTTAAATATGAATATAGTTGTTTCATATCTTCTGGAGAAATTATTTTAGGTAATACCTTATCTACTTTGAAATGAAATTTCCGATGTATAAATGTTTTCTCAGTAAGTAGATCCCTTTGCTCTAGATATTTATAAAATGTTTTAAGACTGGCTATTTTTCGTTTTAAAGTACTTGTTTTTTTTGTATTGATGCATAAGTAATCAAGATAATCATTAATATTTGTATAACCCGAATTGTAAAATTGCATGATATCAGTTTTATACGCTCTAATTGAATGTTTACTCAAACGTTTGTTTATTGAACAATAATTAATATAGTCTGTTACAATATCATATTTCATCATAAAAAAACTCCCTTCATTAATACAATGAGATATTATAACTTAATATTAACTATTATTCTATTGATAATAAATAGTTATCGCTAGGAGAAACGCAAATGAACAACCAATATCTTGAAAATAACTATAGAATAAAGTTAATTATGACATCTTCTGATAGTGACTATGCTAATTCTGTTAAAATTTATTCACGAGTTACTCCTTCTGACATTAGAACAAATACAAACGAGCTAACATATTGGTTAGATCACAATTCTATAGGATTTAAGAGCTATTTCTTCTCTCTTTTCTTAAACGACAGAAATATAGGGCTAGCTATGTGCACGTACTTAAGTTCTGTTAAAACAGTTGTAATTGAGTATATAGCTGTTGAAGACGGATATAGAAAAAACAATACCTACCTTAGTTATTTAAATGAACTAAGAATGTTTATATCAAATCTATTAGAAGTTACATATTTTATCTGTGAAATCAGTAATAAGAATGATGGAATTGAAATTGATGATGAAAGTAAAATTTTTAAGACTATTTTATCAATAGAAAATTTTTATACTGTAGATGCTGATTACCATACACTTCCATTAGGGATTAACAATGAGTTTAGTAGCTTTGGAGCGAAATTAATGATTGGTTCAAATACTAATATAAAGACAATACCAAAAGATACTTATATTAGAATTATCCAATCTTTATATTTTGAATATTATGTAAAATGGTATGAGCCATTTTTTAGTGAGAGCGAAAGACTTCAATACAATAATCGAATTCAAAACATTTTTACTAATATACAAAATAGTCTTGATGGTTTGCCGGAACCACTACAGTTCATTGAAGTTAATAAGGATAAAATTAAAAGTGCAGGTAGCATTGAAAAGCTACCTGCACCTAAAAAGAAATTTAATCATAGTTTAATTTCTACTCTTATATCAATCGTCATTTTTCCGATTGTTATTATTTCTTATTATAAGATATTTAATCTTATTGGAATCGATACAAATACAAATTTTGCCCCAATAGTTGGTGCGATTACTAGCATAATCGTCAGCATTGTTCCTCCATTGCTAAAAAAGGATAAAATTTAATGAATTTTTGTACATTTAAAAATTACATTGCTTGAGCCATTTCTAATAATTGGAAAAAATCTAATTATTTTATCTAAGCTAACAAATTTTGCTGCAAGTTCGTAATTATTTGTTATCCTAAGAATAATAGAGCTCATAATATGAAATTGATATTTTTTATCAATTTGAAAACCTTGTGATTTCAATAGACTTTCAATATATTTTATCGAAAAAATCCAATTACGATGCTTGGTCCTTATATAATCTGTTTCAATTATAGAAACAGATTTTTTATATTTATTACTTCCAAAGTACTCAAAACTATCACTAGGTTCAAATTCTAAATATAAAGTACCTCCCACTTTTAACACACGGTCAAATTCATTGATTACTCTGTTGGCATCGCAATAATTAATTACAGAACCTACACAGATAATGTGATTAAAGCATTCATTATTTACAGGAATATTCTCTATATTCCCAATAATTTTGTTAGAGATTGTACTTAATGTTTTCTCAGCAATATCCATATGAATTGTATACCCCGATAAACCGTATGTATTCCCCCCAGATCCAGCATTTAGAATAATATCATCATTAGTAAAATTACAATTATTCTTTAAAAATAATTCAATTGACTTATTCGTATATCTATACCAACTGTTATACCAGATAACTTTATGTTCATTATAAAACTTTTCTATTTCAGCCAAATCTACCTTATCAGTCACTATAACTCTCCTAGCGATAACTATTTATTATCAATAGTATAGCATAGGAGCAAGTATATGTCAGCAAGAAAAACTTCTTCATACATGTAAATCGAACAAAGAAGGTAAATAATAAATTTGAAAAAGCACTCAATTATGCCTTTAATCAATGGAAAACAGTACAAAAAATGGTGTATTTGAATTGACCGATAATTTAGCGGAATGTGAGGTTAAGGAGATTGTATTCATACGAAACATGACAAGGGCGAATGCAAGCTATCAATTATTCATCATAACCGCAGAAGTGAATGGTTTAATCCATGGAAATATTTGGAATAGTTGCTTAGCGAAATAAAAGAGCTGGATGCACCGATTTAAGAGGAGTTTGCTTGCTATCTACCTTGGTCAGAGGGAGCACAAGAATATTTGTACCTAAAAATAGCAACACTACTTCAAAAAACAGCCTGAACGCAAGTCATTTGAAAAAAGTGACAGCATTCAGGCTGTTTGGTGTATATATTCTTTCACTTTGATCGAATAATAAAAGTGTCCTAATATTTACAAAGTTGTCCCTATGTGGTATGGTGATATCGAAATAAGATAGAGTAAATACATATAAGAGAGGAAAATATAATGAAAAAAAAGAGTATACTCAATTTAATAAAGTATTATGTTGAAAAGAATGATATAGGATTTCGTAATGAGGCATACCAGATTGCAAAAGATTTTGACGGAAGTGGTGATTATCAATTATCGGAGTATATAATCTCAATGCTCTCTAACACAAATACATTTATGCCTCAGACTGCAAATCATACTTCTCCGTTTTTTGAAAAGGTTAACATAAATAAGGAATTATTATTACTTCCAGATGAAATTACAAATGACTTGTTAGGAGTTGTAAACGCAACAACTCATAATATGGGAATAAATAAATTTTTATTCAAGGGAAGTCCAGGTACTGGAAAAACAGAAGCAGTAAAGCAAGTAGCACGAATACTTTCTAGAGAAATATATATGGTAAATTTTGCAACTATTATTGATAGCAAATTGGGTCAAACTCAAAAGAATATTGTCTCACTTTTTAAAGAAATAAATGGTTTTTCTCAACCTAATAATGTGTTGATATTATTTGATGAAATTGATTCGCTAGCGTTAGATCGATTAAATAATAATGATTTAAGAGAAATGGGAAGAGCTACCTCATCATTATTAAGAGAATTTGATGAAATGAATGAAGAGATTGTACTAATTGCAACGACAAATCTTTATGAACATTTTGATAAAGCACTATTGAGGAGATTTGATTCAATAATAGATTTTGATAGATATACAAGGGAAGATTTAATCAAAATTGCAGAGGAACTTCTCGATGTTTATCTTAAGAAAATAAATTTAGCTAATCGAGATATAAGACTTTTTCGCAAAATATTAAATTTAATGGACGAATTACCAAATCCAGGGGAGTTGAAAAATCTAATAAAAACGTCTATTGCGTTCAGTAATCCAAACGATGGTACAGATTATTTTAGAAGATTATATTATTCAATTTGTAAAGAACAACCAACGGATTTACAAAAACTCCAGAAACAGAATTTTACTGTGAGAGAGATTGAAATATTATCTGGAAAATCAAAAAGTACAGTATCAAGAATATTAAAGGATGGTGAAAACAATGAATGATTTACTTCAATTAAAAGGGAGACTGAATCATAGAAAATATAACGGGAAGCCTGGGCCATCAATACTACCCGAAGGAAAAAGTGTAACTAGTAGTCATCTTCAGAAATTAAGAGATGACCTTCAAAGGATTTTATTATTTTGGGAGAAGAATCAATTACTCAGAGGAGCTTTGGTTAGTGTGCATTATAATCGAGTAGTTCCAAAAAGTAACCGTATTAAAGAAGTGTTAGTTGAAAAAGGATTGAACACTTCTGACTCTATTCGAGGTTCGAAATTTAAAACAGAGCAAGCAAAAGATGGGAAAACTATCCAAAAGCATGTTTTTACACATTTTATTTCTTTGGATGCTATCAGGAAGACAATAACTAATATAAATATGTGTATAGAAATTGTAAATCAGCATTATAAGGGAAAGATTTCACACGAAGATACTAGAATGATATCTAAAAATAGTCATCCACTATTTTCAAATATGAGTAAAACGAAATTTTTAAATATAATATTTGACGCTTATAATGTAGAAAAGTTTGATATAGACACTTTTTCTGAAAAAATTGTTGATAATATGATTGTCACGATATTTAAGACAGGAAGAGATACGAAGCAATTATTGTCAGATATAGGAATAAATATTATGGATAATCGTATCATTAACGAAACTACGCTAATGCTAACTCCTGATGAGATGACCCTTTTAAATAATAAAGCTGGATATTTAATTTCTATGGGACAGACAGACTTTTCAAAAATTACAATTAGTGATATGGAGATATCTGAACATGATGAGTTGATTATTGAAGATTATTCGATTCCTTCACCAACCATTGAGCCAATTGTTGGAGTTATTGATACTCTTTTTGATGAAAGCGTGTATTTTAATGAATGGGTTGAAAGTAAAAATTTATTGAACCCAAACATTGAAGTAACGCCACAGGATTATTATCATGGGACTGCAATTTCGTCAATTATAGTCGATGGACCCAAGGGAAATCCTGATTTAGAGGATGGATGTGGTAGATTTAGAGTTAGACATTTTGGCGTTTCTACCCATAATGGATTTAGTTCATTTACAATACTGAAACTTATTCATCAAGTTGTTGCTGAAAATAGGGATATCAAAGTTTGGAATTTGTGCTTAGGTTCAGAGCTTGAAATAAATAAGAATTATATTTCTCCTGAAGCAGCGGAATTAGATCGTATCCAAAATCAATATGACGTAATTTTTATTGTTGCAGGTACTAATATTCCTAGTACGGGAAAACGAATAAAGATGTCAATTGGCTCTCCTGCAGATTCTATTAATGCTATAGTTGTAAATTCAGTTACAAAGGATAATCGTGTAGCTTCATACACACGAACAGGTCCAGTATTATCATTTTTTCACAAACCTGATGTTAGTTACTATGGCGGAGATGGAGTTAACAATGATGAAAAAATTGCCGTATGCATAGGTAAAAATCAATTTGTTTATGAAAAAGGGACATCTTTTGCAGCACCTTGGATTACACGTAAAATTGCCTATCTAATTTATCAAATGGGGATGACTAGAGAAGTCGCAAAAGCATTAATTGTTGATGCAGCATCAGGATGGAATCCTAAAGATGATATTTCAAATTCTATTGGATATGGTGTTGTTCCAAAGCATATACAAGATGTTATAAGGTGTAATAATGACGAAATTAGATTTGTTATTGCAGGTATTGCAGAAGAGTTTGAAACATATGCGTACAATATTCCAATTCCGCAGCAAGAACAGAAACATCCATTTTTTGCACGGGCAACCTTGGTTTATTTTCCAAAATGTGATCGAAATCAAGGAGTAGATTATACAAGTACTGAATTAGATTTACATTTTGGAAGAATTAAAACAAAAGATGGGAAAACATCTATAGTATCTATTAATAATAATAGACAGTCTGATTCAGAAAAGTATGTTTTATATGAAGGTGATGCACGAAAAATGTATAGGAAATGGGATAATGTGAAGCGTGTTACTGATGAATTAAATGAAAGAGCACGTCCAAGAAAATCATATGATGCCGGCATGTGGGGAATTAGCGTCAAGTCCAAAGAAAGGCTTGATAGTAAAAACAGAAAACCTTTGCCATTCGGTTTAGTCGTGACACTTAAAGAGATGAATGGTGTAAACAGGATTGATGAGTTTATAAAGCTATGTATGTCTAGAGGATGGCTTGTCAATAGAGTGGATATCCACAATCAATTAGATATATATAATTTATCTGAAGAAGAAATTGATTTTGAATAAAATGTTCTTTTGACGGCGTTCACTTTTCTTAGATTGCAAGATTTATAAAAAGGGAAAAGATAATTTTTATTTTGGAGAATATGAAAAAGGCATATTAAAATGATTGGCATTGAGAGAGGTGTGGTTATGGATGAATATAATAAAAGGTTAGATTTATTTTTAAAAGAAATGTATATAGAAGATAGACAAGAGGCAATGAATAGACATCCTAAGAAAGATTTTGTAGAATTAGTAGACATATTACAATCGAAAGGGATTAAATTTAATACTATTAATAAAAATGAAGCGTTAAGAATATTGAAGGATATTAATTATTATTATAAATTAACTGTTTATCGTAGAAATTTTAGAAAAGAAAAGTCTGGGAAATATAGAGATTTAGAATTTAGCTATCTGGTTGATATTAGCAACATAGATAGAAGACTGCGGTATATATTGTTAAGAGCAACATTGGATATTGAGCATGCTTTGAAAACATTTTTAATATCAGATATAACAGATAATAATGAAATTGATGGATATAATATTGTTGAAAGATTTTTTCATTCAACAATGGGTACTGCTAATGAATTAAATGACGAGATAATATTAGAAAAGCTAAATAGGGATGGGCACTATCAATTAAAGTTGTATGAGTCTCAAAAGAAGGCCTTATCTGTTTGGGGTTTAGTTGAAATTATGACTTTAGGTGAATTTACAAGATTTTTTGAATTTTATTATAAAAAATATCCAAAAGCACAAATCAACCTAAACGTAATTTCTGGTTTGTTAAACTCTATAAAAAGAATTAGGAATTGTTGTGCACATAACAATGCTTTTTTATTTAATCTTTATGATAATGTTATTTCCCATCCAAATTCACTCGTTGTAGACTATGCCAAAAATTCAAAAATTGGTCCAATGTTCTATTCTTGTGCAAAAGTGCATGATATAATGGCTGTTTTGTATATGCATAGAATATTTGTTAAATCTTCTTTTTTAATGGAAGAGTTGTACGCTATATTTGATGATTTTTTTATGCAATATGAGAAGACGTTATATTACTTAGATAAAAGCAATGATATTGTTTATTTCTGTAATGTTTTAAAAAAAGTAGTTGATAGCTATCATTCATCGGACAAGTTTTGAATTCATTGATTTTTCCATAGTAAATTATTGACAAGTAAGTTAATTCTTGATATCATTCTAAATGCAGAAACAACGTGTAGGAACGTTGGGCATGGAAGGATTTATTTCTGAAATGTTTAAACACTTTTTGGCGTATACCTGACGAGGTGTGCGTCTTTTTTTTCTAGCTACCAACATGTGGGTAATGTGTATTCTATGAAATGTGCATATATATAAGATTGAAAGTTTTGGATGGCTTAGCGATATTTCTCCCTCCTTGTAAAAAAATGGAAAACCTTTACAAAATGATGATAACTTATTTTTATTCTGAAGTATAGTATTGTTTGGGCTCCGTCATTCTATTCATTGAATCCTTGTTTTATTCATATAAATCCACCTATAAAGACTATCGAAAAATGCGGCATAATGAGTTTCGTTTTGTAAAACAAGAATAGCTTATCTAATGCAAAAATTCCTATTCAGAATATAAAAAAGGAATAATAAATACCGATAATTTAATTGGAATTGACTTTTTGAGAGGGATAAGGTACGATAATATTGATTAATGCTATGTGTATTTTACGTTAAATCAATAGTCTATTAAGGAGAATGCATATGGACAATATTGTAAGGATAGAAAGTATAACCATTCAAAATTTTAAGAATATAAAAAATGGCCATCTGAATTTTGAAAATAGTAAAAAGAATTATGCAGCTAGTATTTTGGGCTTATATGGGCAAAATGGTTCTGGAAAAACAGCTTTAATTGATGCGCTAGAGTTATTACGACTGGCACTTTCAGGAAAATCGTTACCTCAGCACTTTGCAAACTTCATCAATGTTGATAGTGAATCAGCGACAATTAAATATGCATTGAAGGTTCAGAGTGATAAGTATAAGAGTGCCTACGATGTAGTTTATGAGTTGAGTTTAAAACGTGAAATAGATGATTCGAATCAAAATATGGATAATCCATCTACAACTGAGAATTACAAGGCAATTATCGTTGATGAAATCCTATCCTATTCTTACGAGCCAGAAATAGGTAAACGAGAAAGATTTACAACCATTATTGATACAAGAACGGAAAATGATAAGCCATTTGTTCCCGTTGCAAAGTATAATGTATTAGTAGGAAAAAGCAAGGAGACATTGACAAATTTGATTGTTGCAAAACAGTTAGCAAGAGCAACATCACGCTCTTTTATTTTTTCAAAAGAACTGGTCAATATCATTCGTCAAAAATGTCAGAAGGATTATCATAGGTACTTGATAGATCGAATGATGGTATTTGGTAATTATGAGCTTTTTGTCATTAATACATCAAATACCGGGTTAATCAGTATGGATGCTCTTCCGCTTTCATTCCGTTATTCAGAGAATGGGAAGTCAACTGTTGGGAATATGCTACTTAAATTAAATGAACCAACATTGATTCCTGAGCAAGCACTCGGTATAGTTAAAAAAGTTGTTGCGAATATGAATATTGTACTACAACAAATTATTCCAGGTTTAACCATCGGTGTTCGCGAATTAGGTACTCAGTTAAATTCAAATGGTTCCCTTGGATGCAGAGTCCAATTGATTTCTAAGAAGAATAGCAAGGAGATTCCTTTGAAATATGAATCAGAAGGAATAAAGAAAATTGTGTCTATTTTACAACTCTTAATTGTAGTATATAATAAAGCTTCTATCACCGTTGCAATCGACGAACTAGATTCTGGTGTGTTTGAGTATCTATTGGGAGAGATTCTTCGTATTATTTCAGAAAAAGGCAAAGGTCAACTAATTTTCACCTCGCATAATCTGCGTCCTTTGGAAACAATTGATAAAGGATTTATTGCATTTACAACAACGAATCCAGATAATCGCTACATTCGTATGACTAACGTAAAGTCAAGTAACAACCTTCGTGATTTTTATTATCGGGACATTATTCTTGGTGAACAGGATGAACCGGTGTATGATACAACTAATAATTATGAGATTGCGTTGGCATTCAGAGAGGCAGGTGCTTCTTATGCCACGTAAAAAAATCATTTTTGCTATTGTAGAAGGACCATCGGATGAAGAGGCACTTGCAGTTATTATGAGTCGAATTTATGATAGGAATTCAGTGTATTTTCATATTCTACACCATGATCTTACATCGGAATTTGGTGTCGAACCTAACAACGTTGTTTCTAAAGTAGGTGATCTTGTAAAAAGTTACGCTAGACAAAATCCTTTTAAACAGAGTGACTTTTATCAGATTATTCATATTGTAGATATGGATGGAGCGTTTGTTTCAAATGATGTTATTGTAGAAGATGAATCCCATGAGAAACCCAACTATTCAGAAACAGAAATTCGAACAAAAAATAAGTCTGGAATTGAAGAACGAAATCGACGGAAGCGGGAAAATCTGAATAGACTTTCTGCAACACATACTATTTGGAAGATACCTTATAGTATTTACTATATGTCATGTAACTTGGATCATGCCCTGTACGGAAAGTTGAATAGCACTGATGCTGAGAAAGAACAGGATGCATTCCAGTTTGCAAAGCGGTATCGAAATGATATATCCTCTTTCTTAAAATTTATTAATGAATCTGATTTCTCTGGTATAGGAGATTATGCTGCATCTTGGAAATACATTAAAGAAGATTACCATTCATTGGAAAGACATACCAATTTGGGAATCTGCTTTGATAAGGTTGTACAAGAAGAGAATGATAAATAATACAGCCAATTTGATTTTTTAATGTTTGTGTTCAACTAGATGTTAGTTGTGTTTCAATGAACGAGTTATTAAGGAAGTACAGTTTTTTACTTGTAAAGTGTATAATCTCTGTAGGTCTCTTTGAGTTAGAAGAAAGGGACTTACAGTTTTTTCTTTATTTTATCTCATTCGATTTTTTCTTTAGATAAGTCTCTCTTATTCATGAGTAATACCGAGTGTCTCTTTCACAGCTTCTAATGCTAACAAGCTTTTCTCTTCACCCGATTTCGTCCTTTTGAAAGTTCGCTCATCAGCCGAATGGTCGCTTGTGTTTTTTCAAAATCCTTCATGTCTAAGATGGCATATTTACCTCGCGCGTTTTTGGTCAGAAAATCAGGTGCGCCTACTCTTGCGTCATCCAATAGATTATTGTCATTCCGTAAGTCAGAAATTAGTTTAATATTAGACATATAAATCATTCTCCTTCTAAGTGTGAGCATATCTCAATCTGCTGTAAATTCAACCGAAAATTTTACAGCAATATTTTTATGCGAATGTGGTAATATACTTTCACAGTAATGTTTACTGAAAAACTTTGTATGCTATAATTTTTCTATACAAAGAGCGAGGAGGAACTTAAGATGCGAACAATTTCTTTTAATGTCAGTGAGGAAGAAGCAAAATTAATTGAGAATTATGTTAATGACAATTGTTTGAATTTATCTGAATTTATAAAAGATGCCATTTTTGAAAAGATGGAAGAAGATTTGCTGCTGGATGAGCAACGGATAATAGCTGCAAGAGAAAAAGCAAAAACTGAAAGAAGATATGATCATACAGAGGTTTGGAAAAGGCTGGGGGTCTGACTTTTTCGTTTATTCATTAAATAGTTTTGGTATCTTTTTTGCAAATGCAATTCTAATATCATAGTAGTTCTACATTTCTTATAATTTTGATAGCTTTGGCGTATGATAATAATATAGAAATGATGTGTTTCTAAAAAGTATCAGAAAGGGAGAGCGAATAGATGACATTGATGGATGAAGTATACAGTTATATAGAAAAAAATTATCAACCCAATGAGCCTATTTTTATGTCTGATTTGAATATTCAAGGTATAAAGCCGGTGTCTGTTCGCCAACAAATAAAGAAGTTAACAGAATCCGGAAAGTTGAAACGTTTTGATACTGGGATATATTACATTCCTAAAAAGTCGATATTTCATTCAGGCTCAACGCTAGCAATTGATGAAGTGATTAAAAGGAAGTATCTTGTAGATGGAAAAAATTGTTGTGGATATGTTGGCGGCCTACTTTTCGCCAACCAGCTTGGTTTGACCACTCAGGTACCGGCAGTTTATGAGGTTTATACAAATAAAGCTACAACGGATTATCGGGAAACTCGTCTTGCAAATTTTCGTGTGATTATACGGAAACCGAGTTACGAAATAAATGAAAAAAATGTGAATACACTTCAGTTTTTGGACCTACTAAAAGAAATTGTTGACGTTACAGAAATAAATGGCATAGAGTTGACAAGCCGTTTGCTAAATTATATGAAAGAAAATAATATTCGTTTTGAACGTATGAGTGAGTTTTTACCGTATTATCCTGAAAGAATTTATAAAAATATGTACGAGGTAGGGTTGCTAAATGGTGTATCTGCATGAGAATAGAGAAGAATTTATGAATGCGATTAATTTATCAAGCGAATACTTTCGGGTTCTGCCGATTATTGTAGAAAATGAATATCAATTAGATGTATCT
>JAEWFE010000202.1 GCA_023389005.1 Bacillota bacterium | reverse complement strand
AAATCAAACAAAATGGGAAGTTAATTAGTGAATGGACATCAGAAAAAGGACAATCTCATGTAATCAAACTGCTTCCAGGCACATATACTTTCCATGAAGAAGCGGCACCAAATGGCTACTTGAAAGTCACAGATTTCGAATTTACAATTGATGAAAACGGCAAAGTGACAGTTAAAGAAGGCCAAAAAGATGTCAAAATCGTTGATGGAAAATTGGTTGTAATCGATCAACGCAAAGAAAAAACACCAAAAGACGAGCTGAAGAAAGAGCAAAAACAAGAATTGCCTAAATCAGGATCAGAAGAAATCGATGCGTTGCTAGGATGGACATTACTGGCATTAAGTATGAGCGTTTTTGCTATAAATACTCGTTTTCGCTCTTATAGAGAAGAAAATCAATAGCAAATCATAAATATCCTTACGAGTCAATCGATATTGATTCGTAAGGTTTTCTTGGTTTTTAACACAAATAACAATAATTGGAGGTGTTGGCGATAAGAAAGATACATGAAAAAGATAAATTTATTGAAGCGGCCTATCGAATTGTCAGCCGTTATGGTTTTGAAGAATTGACCGTAAAAAGATTGTCGACTTATTTGCAAATTTCAACACAGCCAATCTACTTAAATTTTAAGGGGATTCAAGAGGTTAAAGATGAGGTCATTAAGCAAATGTTCAAAGAAACCATTTATTCTATTAAGACGAATATTAATAAAGAAGATGTTATACATTCTGCAGTCGTGCAATTAATGGAATACTATCTTGCTAATCCCAATATTTATCAAGCTTGTTGGTTAGACGTAAATGGTAATCCAACACTCACCTACCAGTTGTTTGAAAATATTTTTGTCAGTAGACTGTTGACGAATGGAGGCTTTGACGAGTTAACGGATGAACAGAAAAAATTGCAGTATTGTAGAATCATATTTGTACTTTTTGGTATGATGCAGTATCTAAGTTTTAAAGAAAAATGCTCTGAAGAAGAAATTGAACAATTGTTGGCGAGTATGTTAAATGATTTACTACCAGAATATAATATATTGTAGGTTAAGAACCTGACGAGTGGTATCCACATTCGCTGGGTTATTTTTTTTTGCAAGGCTGTTGTTGACTTAGTTCGTAATAGTAGCTTGGTTGTAATGTATTTTAAATTTGTATCATGGACAAGATTCAGTAGATGTAGTATTATAGGCAAAATAGCAGATTATAGAAAAATAAGAGGAGATAAGAGCTCCATAACCCTATTTTATGAGGAGGAAATTGATGAAAAAACAAATTAATTTACTAGAGGCGATTTCCATTGGGATTGGTGGAATGGTTGGTGGTGGCATATTTGCGGTATTAGGCTTGGCGGTAACATTAGCGAAAGGGAGCACCCCTATTGCTTTTTTGTTAGCGGGGGCGATTGCTTTGATGACCGCTTATAGTTACGTCCACTTAACCAAAGCATATCCAAGCAATGGTGGGACTGTTCGTTTTATTAATGAAGGTTTTGGCGTAAATTTGTTTAGTGGTAGTTTAAATAATTTGCTATGGATTAGTTATATTATCATGTTATCGTTATATGCCAGTGCGTTTGGTTCTTATGCGCCCAACCTTTTCAAGATAACAGGAACGTCATTAGATTTTCATATTTATGCTAGTGCAATTGTCATTTTTTCAACATTTATCAACTATTATAGCATCCGTCTTGTAGGACTAGTCGAATCTTATGCAGTGATTATTAAATTGGTTATTTTACTAGGCTTTGTCTTACTGGGCGTATATGGCTTATTTACAAATCCGAATGTTGTACAGTTGAGTCCTAAGTATTGGGAAAACCCTATCCAGCTTTTTGCAGGGGGGATGGTGATTTTTGTTGCATATGAGGGTTTTGAACTTATTGCGAATGCGGCATTGAATATTGTTAATCCGCAGAAAAATATTGCCAAAGCGTATTATATTTCAGTTATTTTTGTTATAGCACTATATATCATTATTGCGATTGTAACTGTTGGTTCACTGCCTTTTGAACAAATTGCCAAGGCACAAGATTATGCCCTTGCACAAGCTGCTAAACCATTTTTAGGGCATCTTGGTTTTGTCGTTATCACGATTGCTGCTTTAATTTCGACTTTTTCAGCGATTAATGCGTCTATCTACGGTGGAGGGCAAGTGAATTACGACATTGCGGAAGAAAAAGAACTACCAAAAGGCTTTTTACATCAATTTTCGCATCAACCCATTGGCCTATTGATCACGTCCGTTGCGACCTTGGTTTTGGTGAATACTTTGCAATTATCCGTCATTTCAACGACGGGGAGTATCGGATTTTTAATTATCTTTGGTATGGTTAATTTGGCAGCCTTTCGATTATCGCAGCAAATTCATGCGAGAAAGTGGCTGACTGGATTAGCGGCAATTGCGTGTTTTGTAGCGACAGGGGTGTTGATTATTCAGCAATATCAAGCACAACCACTAGGGATTTATGTCGCAATGTTGATTATGGTTGCATGTATGGGCTTAGAATATTTGAATTTACAATTACAAAAACGTAAATAAACAACCTACTTGGCTAAATGAGTCAGCGTTTGTCCCTTATCGTTAGCTAAAATGGTACGGTGCTTTGTGTGCGGCATAGCTTCTCGTCTTTTATAAATGTCAGATAAAATAAACCACTCACCCTTTTCTCTAAACAAGCAGAGAAAAGGGTTTTAATGTTATCATTCTATGGTTTGTGCGCATTGTCCATCAAGTCGATGGGTGATCATTAAGTCCGTACATTCCTTGAGATTGAAGATGAAAGGCTCAATTTGACATATGGTTTTGGGGGCGACATTGGCAGTATTTTCATCCATTAAAATAATTTTCTTCTTTCGCAATAACCGTCTTGCCAATCGTTTCTTTTGACCGCCCGAGAGATTATCCCCGTGCTCAGTAAGTAGACAATGGCTCTTTGAATTTAGCCAAACTAGCTTGTTGTAAGGATTGTTGTAAAGTATCTTCGCTAAAATCTTCGCTTATTAGATTGCCTGAATGTTTGACTATCAGAATTTGAAGCGTTGAATGAGAATTTGAAACAAGAAACACAGGATTCCTTATTTAGGAAAATATAGGTATGCTGCAAATAATGATAATTTGATTATACTCAATCAACAGCTGGCTGATGAAAAGCAATATTATCAACAAAGTGCGAATATCCGTCATTTGTACAATCAACTCATTTTAAAACGATATATTCATAATATGACGCATTTGCCCTATAACCAAGAAGATAGTAAAGTTTTGAAAAATTGACCTGATAATACCTATGATGCACCAATGATTTTAAAATTGACTCAGGGAACAATCATAACTTTTGAGCGCTGTTTAGTATGAAAATGCCTTGAAAAGGACCAAACATAGTCAATTGATTGAACAAGATTAAAAATTGGTTGGGTAAATTTTCGTCCAATTGGTTGTAGGGGAATCATCAAAAATCGGTATAATAAAAGAAAAGAAGTGAGGTGTGTGGATGAAGCGATGTTTATTAACCATTGGCGGGCTAGATGTGCTCGGCGGTGGTGGGATTGGTACAGATATGAAAACGATGGAGCATGATGGGTTCTTTTCGTTGAGCGTGA
This sequence comes from Bacillota bacterium, assembly GCA_023389005.1. GTDB lineage: Bacteria > Bacillota > Bacilli > Lactobacillales > Enterococcaceae > Enterococcus_E. The sequence goes on along the minus strand of JAEWFE010000202.1, from coordinate 2,552 downwards.
TTAGTCTAGTGGCCGGTTTAGAGCAAGGAGAATTTGTTTTTCACGAAATGGACATGGCGACCTTTGAGATGCAGCTAGCTACGATTGCACAAAGCTTCCAAGATCAACTGGCAGGCATTAAGATTGGCCTGCTAGCAAATCCTATGCAAATAAAAGCAGTTTATCAATTTTGTCAGCCGTTTATTGGAAAAATTCCGATTGTCATTGATCCGGTATTGGCTTTTAAGGAAACTTCTCAGCAAGCCAATCAAGACTATCTTGCTGCTTTACAACCATTATTGGCAATTGCGACTATCCTTACGCCGAATTTGCCTGAAGCTTGTTTATTATTGGATGAAAAGATTCCCGATGACCTGGATAGCGTGCAGAATTTGGCCCAAAGTTTGCAGGCACGATTTCAGTGTGCGGTTTACTTGAAAGTTGGCGCGCGTTTGTCAGGCAATCAAGCGGTGGATTTTTTGGCTTTGGATGATGTGGTCCATGTTTTACAGGCATCCAAAATCAAGCAGGCGACAATCAATGGTGCGGGTTGCTGTTTATCCAGTGCGCTTTGTGGGGCGTTGGCACAAAATCATTCGCTTCTTGGAGCCAGTCAGGAAGCTAAAAAGTATGTGTACCGGGCCATTCAATCAGGACTTTTTGTTACAGAGGAAAGTGGCAATGTTTGGCCGCAAATAAAAGAAAATTAGGTGAAGAAAATGAAAGTAAAAAGATTAGCACAATTGGCGATAATGACAGCTTTGACAGTAGCCTTATCAATGATGGTGATTATTCCAATACCTGCGACAAAAGGAATTGTGACATTGTGCGAAGTGGGGATATATTTGAGTGCTTGTTTATTTGGAGGAACAGGTGGTTTGATTGTGGGTAGTTTAAGTGGTGGGCTCATTGACTTATTATCAGGATATCCACAGTGGATGATTTTTTCTTTTGTGATTCATGGCCTTCAAGGATATATTGCCGGTAAACTTTTTCATAGTGGCCTACCCTTTGCCAAAGTTTGGAGCTTACTTTTAGCTAGTGTGTGGATGATTGTTGGTTATTTTTTTGCGACCAGTCTGCTTTATACATGGCCAGCAGGAATTGCCTCGATTCCAGGAAATATCGTTCAGACGGCATTTGGAATGGGTGTGACCTATTTAAGCTATGGGGCTATTTCGCGCAGTAAGAAAATGCTACATCTGGGGGTAAAGTAAATGATTGAAAAAGAACAATTAATTCATGAGTTAACGACGATTACTCATGAGGTTTTGGTTAAAGCACAGCTAAAAGCCGGGGATATTTTTGTCTTGGGTTGTTCCACTAGTGAAATTGCTGGTGGCGTGATTGGCAAAAATTCGAGTCAAGAGATTGGAGAATGGGTCGTTGAAACTTTGCTTGCGATTTTGTCAGAGCGGCAAATTTTTCTGGCAGTCCAAGGGTGTGAGCATTTAAATCGTGCCTTGGTTGTGGAAAGAGCCGCGCAAGAACGTTACAATCTAGAAGAAGTTGCCGTTGTCCCTCAGTTACATGCAGGTGGGGCTTGTAGTGTGGCTGCTTTTCGCTATTTTACCGAACCAGTCGAAGTGGAGCATCTCGTGGCCAAGGCAGGGATTGATTTAGGCGATACCTCAATTGGCATGCATATCAAGCACGTCCAAGTACCGATTCGCCCAAGCATCCGCGAACTCGGTGGTGCACACGTAACAGCCCTTTATAGTCGACCAAAATACATCGGCGGCCCACGCGCAAAATATGAATAAAGGTTGTGAGAAGGGTCGATCAGCTACAAGCAGCTAAGTTTTTCCGGAATGACAGGAAAATCCATAATATTTTAAGATTTTCCTAGGCAGACCGGCTTAGATGCGATGTAGCTACCCTTCGAACACCGTCAAATAAAGGTTGTGAAGCGACTTGCTCAGCCACGAGCGGATAAGGTTGTCCAGAACGTCGGGAAAGTCCCAACAGTAAAGACTTTCCCAGACGGACTGGCTTATACGCCGAAGTGGTTAGTCGCTGAACACCGTAAATAAAGGTTGTGAAACGACTTGCTCAGCCACGAGCGGTTTGCCTAGTCCTCTCTACATTTAAAGCTGCCGACTATTCAAAAGCTACAATTCATGTTAAGCTAGAAAAAGTAAAGAAGGGGTCTTGGTGCTTCTTCTGATAAATTTTACATAAGTAGAGGACGAAGATGTTTAAACAATCTAGAAAAAATGGGAACTTTTATCTTATTATTACGTTAATCATGATGGCTATCTTATTTTACAGTTCATCGCAGACTTATGAGCAACAATCTCAAATATCCTTGCTGACCAAACTATTAAAAGACGAGCCGCTACGTGATTGGTTGAGTAAGATTTCTTTTGATTATGCCGGTTCAACCGTGAGTATTGCACATTCGGGTTATTTTCATTTTGTGGAATTTTTTATTCGCAAAGCTGCTCACTTTACCACTTACTTTATTTTAGGTGGGAGTTTATTTTTAGGATTAAGCGCGAAATTAAATCTAGCTTGGCTGTGTGCTCCGGTTAGTGTTTTTGCGGCTTTAGGTTATGCGGCCAGCGATGAGT
>JAEWFE010000046.1 GCA_023389005.1 Bacillota bacterium | reverse complement strand
TCTCATCTTGGCTGCGTTTGTACTGATTCTCCACAAAGAAAGGTACTGTTTCAAGTAAAAAATTACTATAAGGAATCATATCCGCATCAAAAGTCGCCACTAAAGGAGAAGTAGTCTGACTCAAAGCATGATTGAGATTTCCGGATTTGGCCTGCTTATTTCCTGTCATCCCGATGTGAGTGATGCCGAATTCCGCTGCCAGTGCTTTGACTTCAGGGCGATTACTATCATCACAAAGATAAATATGTACCTTTTGTTTGTCTGGATACTTCATCTTTACACAGGCATTGACAGTTTTTCTAAGGAGCGCGACATCCTCATTATGTGTGGCAATCAAGACATCGACATCCGGATAGTCTTTTGCATCAGCCTGTGGTTTGCTTAATGTTTTGGCTTTTTGCTTATTGTAGATCAAAATCATCCCGGTAAATGTCGAGACTACTTCGCATAACCATAGCAAAATCCCAAATACCAAGACCCACCAAGCTTGGTGAAACGGTAGGGTAAAGAGCCCCCGCCAAGCTAAATAAATAACAGAAAACAAGAACGCTAAGGTAAAAATTATACGTTTTGTTAAACTCAAAATATCACCTTCTATTGTTATTCAATACTCGTTTAACGTCTAAAATTAGTTATTTTAATCATTAAGAATTGTTTGGTTTCTTCCTTGTTCTTTGGCACGATACAAAGCTTGGTCTGCCCGATTGAGTGTTTTGAACAGATTTTCGCTTCCTTGTTTATGCGCAATCCCTTGTGAAAGTGTCACGGTGTATGGAAAATCAACTTGTTGCTGACAAAACGCTGGTAAATTTTTTTGTAGTTGGACTAAGTTTTCGCATGATTCGCTAAGATTTTTTCCAAAGAGTACAATCACCATTTCCTCGCCGCCAAACCGAAAAATTCGTGCGTTTGGACTTTCGATTTGCCGTAGATAATCCGCCACGAATCTTAATACGCGATCTCCTACTGCATGTCCATAGGTGTCATTGAATTTTTTAAAATAATCAATATCTAAAATGGCGATACAACACGCTTCGCCACTATTTTCCAGGGATAGCAAGAGTTGATTGAGCTTGCGGCGGTTTTGCAATTTCGTCAGTGGGTCAAAGTTGCTCGCTTGATACACCTCAGATAAATCTTCAATATATAAGCTCATCAAGCCATTGCCAACTACACCAGAAGCTAGAAATATCAAGCAATCCAGGATAATAGTTGGATTCAAGCGACCGAGCATTAAGTGTAGGATTATCGAGCTTGCGACCATGAAAGCCATCGTCACATTCATCTGATGAAAAATCGACAAACGCTTTTTGCTGTACTTGCTAATCAGTGGTAAAGTGGCCATTAAATAAAAATTAAAAAACAAATTAATCACGCTCATCAGATTCGATTCAAAGATAAAACGCGTCAATGAAAGGAAAAAGATACTAGCAATGACCACGGACCAATCGAAATAAATACAAGAAAGCGCGATTAAAATAAAACGAAAATCAAAATGAGTTTGAAACGCGACAATGGAATACTTCATTAAAATCGTGCCAACTAATACCACCCAAAGACAGTAAAAACAGTTTCTTTTGAGCGGGCCAGCCCGTTTTTGATCCAAATAATCATTCATCCGAAAATATAAGTAAACCGCCAAAGTCAAGATACTAATATTAGCTAGAAGACTATAGAACAAATAAACACCCTCTTTATTTTTAAATGCTCTTTCTAACTTTTTATTATACCGCTAAATAGCAAATAGCTCCAAATGTTATCTTGAAAACATAACAAAATAATATAAAATATGAAATTTACTTACCTGTTTTCATCTTGTCTAGATTGTGGTAGTCTATAGGTGGCAAACGATTGCAAGTATTAAAAAAAGCATGACCAACAATTCAATAAATAATAGAGAAATTTGAGGTGAAGAGATGCAAAGCCAATATATTTTATCCATCGACCAAGGAACTACGAGTAGTCGGGCCTTATTAATCAATCATCAAGGAGAAGTGGTCGCGAGCTCGCAAAAGGAATTTCCGCAGTATTTTCCTAAAGAAGGTTGGGTCGAGCATAATCCGTTAGAAATTTGGCATAGTGTACAAACCGTGATGGCTGGGGCGTTTATCGAGTCTGGTGTCAAGGCGAGTCAAATTGCGGCCATCGGGATTACCAACCAACGTGAGACGACGATTATTTGGGATAAAAAAACAGGCAAGCCCATCTATCCAGCTGTGGTTTGGCAATCACGACAATCTAGTCCACTTGCCGATCAATTAAAGCAGCAAGGTTTAGAAGAATGGTTTTATCAAAAGACTGGCCTTCGAATTGATGCGTACTTTTCAGCAACCAAAATTCGCTTTATTTTAGATGCAGTGCCTGGTGCGCAAGAACGAGCAGAAAAGGGCGAATTGCTTTTTGGTACAGTGGATACTTGGTTGGCATGGAATCTTACTGGAGGGGCAATCCATGTTACTGATTATACCAATGCTAGCCGAACAATGTTATTTAATATTCATCGATTAACATGGGATGAAGAGATATTAAAATTACTAAATATACCGGAATGCATGCTGCCGGAAGTCAAAGAAAACTCGACTGTCTATGGCTATACGCAACCTGATGTCTTTTTTGGATGTAAAGTGCCCATCGCAGCCATGGCCGGGGACCAACAAGCTGCACTTTTTGGCCAACTTGCTTTTGAAGAAGGCATGATAAAAAATACGTATGGGACGGGTTCATTTATTGTGATGAATACCGGTCATACGCCGAAACATTCGGATCATCAGCTGTTAACGACGATTGCCTATGGTTTAAATGGTCAAGTCAATTATGCGCTGGAAGGAAGTATTTTTGTGGCAGGTTCAGCGATTCAGTGGTTGCGTGATGGTTTGAGAATCATTAAAAGTGCCAAAGAAAGCGAACAGGCCGTTTTGAAAGCTAGTCTAGATGATGAAGTGTATGTTGTGCCCGCTTTTGTTGGGTTAGGGGCACCATATTGGGATGCCGATGCAAGAGGGGCCATTTTTGGGCTTACTCGAGGGACGACGCGCGAAGATTTAATCAAAGCCACCTTACAATCTGTGGCCTATC
>JAEWFE010000015.1 GCA_023389005.1 Bacillota bacterium | reverse complement strand
AAGTTTTTGAAAAAGAAAATGAAGAACTTTATAAAGCTGGTTGGAAGGCACAATTTATTTCAGCGATTATTATGCCATTGATGAATTTCGTGAAAAACTTAGGCTATGTCTTTGTAGCTGTACTTGGGGGCGTGCGAGTAGCTCATGGTGAATTACCATTAGGGGATGTCCAAGCCTTCTTACAATATACGAACCAATTTTCACAACCCATTACCCAGTTAGCAAGTTTAATTAATACCATTCAATCAACCATTGCCTCAGCAGAACGGGTCTTTGAAGTATTAGACGAAGAAGAAATGCAAGATGTGCCAAGCGGGGTAGCTAAAGAAGAAAATTCACCTTATAAAGTCCGTTTTGAACATGTCCAATTTGGCTATACTGAAGACAAAGTGTTAATGAAAGACTTTAATTTAGATGTGAAACCGGGTGAAATGGTGGCAATTGTCGGACCAACTGGCGCAGGAAAAACGACCTTGATTAACTTACTTGAACGTTTCTATGATGTCAAAGGTGGTAGTATCCGTTACGAAGGGCAAGATACTCGGGATATGACGCGTGAACACTTACGTAGTCACTTCTCAATGGTTTTACAGGATACTTGGTTATTTACAGGTAGTATTTATGACAATATTCGTTACGGCAACGAATCAGCGACGAAAGAACAAGTGATCGCCGCAGCCAAGGCAGCCCACGTAGATGAATTTGTCCGTAAGTTGCCAGAAGGATATGATACGATTTTAAACGAAGAAGCAAGCAATATTTCTCAAGGTCAACGTCAATTAATTACGATTGCCCGTGCTTTCTTAGCCAATCCAGATGTTTTGATTTTGGATGAAGCGACTTCTAGTGTAGATACGCGTACTGAAATCTTAATCCAACAAGCAATGAAACGTCTGCTAGAAAATCGTACAAGTTTTGTCGTGGCGCACCGTCTATCCACCATTCGCGATGCCCATAATATCATTGTGATGAATCAAGGGTCGATTGTTGAAACGGGGAACCATGACGCTTTAATGGCGAAAAATGGTTTCTATGCTGATTTATATAATAGTCAGTTCCAAGAAGAGTTAGCTTAATAGACGTAATCAGGTATCCAATGCGAATCATTTCGTGTTGGATATCTTTTTTGCTTGAAAGTTCATGTTTTCTTCATAAGATTTTTGTTATAATGGAGATAGTCTATTTTGGAGGATTTAAGATGACTTTAACAGTGAAACATTTATCAGGGGGCTATTTTCAGCATCCTGTTTTAAAAGATTTAAATTTTGAAATTGAAAATGGGGAATTAGTTGCTTTAATCGGATTAAATGGTGCCGGGAAAAGTACGACTATCAAAGAAATTATCGGATTATTAAAACCTACAAGTGGAACGATTGAAATTGATGGTCTATCTTTAAACAAGTCCGCAAGTCAATATCGTCAAAAAATCGGATTCATCCCAGAAAGTCCTGTGTTATATGAGGAATTAACTTTAAGAGAGCATATTGAAGTGACGGCCATGGCTTATGATATTCCGATGGATGTGGCGATGCAAAGAGCAGATAAGTTATTGAAGACTTTTCGATTGGAGAAGCGCTTGGATTGGTTTCCGGCCAACTTTTCTAAAGGGATGAAGCAAAAAGTCATGATTGTTTGCGCCTTTTTAATCGAGCCGAGTCTTTACATTATTGATGAGCCGTTTTTAGGGTTAGATCCTTTGGCGATTCATGCTTTGTTAGAACTATTAAAAGAAGAAAAAGCAAAAGGCAAAAGTATCTTGATGTCTACCCATGTCTTGTCTACCGCTGAAAAATATTGTGATCGTTTTATTTTCTTACATGAGGGACAAATCAAATCTCAAGGAACACTCGCCCAAATCAAAGAACAATTTGCGATGCCAGATGCTTCGTTGGATGAATTGTACCTGGCCTTAACATTGGAGGAAGCGCGATGAATCAGTTGTTTTCAAGCCGTTTAGCAAACCATCATCGCCAACTACAAAAATATTTACGCTATATTTTGAATGATAGTTTTGTCGTGATTTTAACTTTTTTATTTGGCGGTGCGACTTTATACTATTCACAAATCTTAAAACAATTGCCCACCCCTTTTTATCCAGGTCGATTTATCTCACTTGGAGTTTGTATCATTTTATTATTAATTGGGAATTTTGCCACTTTGCTTAAACCTGCGGATCGCCTTTTTCTTTTACCAAAAGAACTAGAAATGAATCAATTTTTAGATAAAGCAAGGAACTATTCGATGATTTTACCTACAGTTGTCTTAGCTTTTGGTTTGGGATTTTTGATGCCGCTTATTAGAGTTTCAACTGGTTGGCAGCTATCTGTCTATCCTTTGATTTTAATTGGAATGATTGGTTTGAAATTTGCGGATTTACAAGCAAAACGTCAAGCAATTTATCAGATAACAGATAAAAAACGAAAAATAGCCCGTCTAGTTTGGTGGATAGGTTCCTTACTATCTTTAATCGGTTTATTTTTTATCCATCTGATTGTCTTTTATGTATGGATGATATTAGTGAACTTGCATTTTATCGGTCAGAAGCGACACTTGAAAAATCATTTATTGGATTGGCATTATGCAATTGAAAATGAGCAAAAGAGACTTCACCGTATCTATCAATTTATTAATTTGTTTACTGATGTACCTTTTATCAAAACAAAAATGCGGAAAATGCGCGGTGCAAAATGGATTTTTAACCTAGTTTCAAAAACACATGATAAGACCTATAGCTATTTGTTTATCCGCCGTTTGATGAGAGGTGATGAATATTTTGGTCAAATTGTTAGACTCTTGCTTTTGGGGGCTATTTGTTTATTGGCCGTAGATGACTGGCGGTTTAGCTTGGTGATTAGTGGACTATTTTTATACTTGATTACTTTTCAATTAATTCCTTTAGTACACCAGTATCAGACTCAAGTTTTAACACGTCTTTACCCTGTTAATAGGGAGATACAGATTAAAAACTTCTATCAAGTATTTCAAACGGTAGTAGCAATTTGTGTCATTTTATTTACATTGATAAGCTTATTTCAAATAAAATTGGCCAATTATGGTTATGTGGTTGGTGGCAATATATTAATTGGATTATTATTACGCTATACTTATGTCCCTAATCGTTTGAAGAAGCTACAATTTCGCTAGAGGAAGTGATTATCATGCCTAGATGTGATTGGGCTATAAGTAGTCCTGAGATGCAAGAATATCATGATTATCGATGGGGACGTCCATTGCATGAGGATGAACGGCTATATGAATATCTGCTACTAGAAATGATGCAAGCAGGTCTATCGTGGGAAATCATATTAAAGAAACGTCAGGGATTTGCCATGGCCTTTGATCAGTTTGATTATAGAAAAATTGCACATTATTCCCCAGAAAAAATAGCCGAGTTATGTCAGAATTCAGCTATTGTTCGTAATCGGATGAAGATTGAAGCTGCAGTTAACAATGCCCAAAGATTTGTTGCCATCCAGGAACAATTTGGCAGTTTTGATCAATATATTTGGTCGTTCACGAATGGTCAAACGATTCATCATCATTGGACTTCTGTTTCACAAATACCAAGCCAAAACGAATTGTCGCAAAGGATCAGTAAAGATTTAAAGAAGCGAGGTTTTAAGTTTGTTGGACCAGTGATTGTCTATTCGTATTTACAGGCAATCGGGATAATTAATGACCATCTCATTCATTGTCCGTGTTATCAGGAAATCGTACAGGATAGTCAATGTTAGTAAGGTGTTCCGTCATTTTGGTGATAGGTTCTCTTGGTTAGCTTATAGTTGGATACTTTTGTGTCGGAATTGGTTTGTAGCTACTTGACGATTTGAATAGGAGAAGATACAATTATAGGTACTGTTAAAATGAAGGGAGTAAAATTTGATGGAGATTCGTGTTGATAATGAATGGCGTATGCAACCATTAAAAGGCGATACGGGTAAAGCATTTGTCGGCATGCGTGCAAAAGAAAAAGTCTTTAT
>JAEWFE010000308.1 GCA_023389005.1 Bacillota bacterium | reverse complement strand
TGATGCGGAGATAAAGGTAATCATGCTTCTACAGAGAGTCTACGTTGCTGAGAGTTAGGCGAAAAACAAGTTATCAAATGGACCGCGGAGGGGGTAGTCAAAGAAAGCTTGCTTTTGAGTATACTACCACGTGATGGCTTACGTAAGTAGTCGAAGATATGTTGGTATCTTGCTGAGGGTATGGAGTTTTCCATGAATCAAGGTGGCACCGCGGATTAGTCGATTCGTCCTTGACAGTCATTTATTATGCTGTCGAGGACTTTTTTATTTCCTACGACAATCTAAGGAGGCCTTTTTATGTATCCAATTTATCCGGATTTGTCTTTTTTACAAAATCAAGCAAATACAAAAGACTACACCCATTATCCACTGACACTAGAATTACTAGCAGATATCAAAACACCACTAGAAGTCTTAAAACTATTCAAAGAGCAAAACAAACCTTGCTTTTTACTAGAGTCCGTCATCTCTAAAGAACAATGGGGGCGCTATACTTTTCTAGGCTTTGATCCAGTTTTAGAAATCACAGGCTTAAACGGTCAAATCTATGAAAATGGTCAAGCAATTAAAAGTACTACCCCTCAAGAATATTTACGCAAGCTTTTAGTCAAATACCGTGTACCTAAACTAACCAATCTACCACCCTTTATCGGAGGTTTAGTCGGCTATTTTGGCTACGATTATTTCAAATATGCCGAAACAAAATTAAAGTTAGATGCTAAAAACCCTGAAGCATTAAATGATTTCAACTTGATGCTTTTTAACAAAGTGGTTTGCTTTGATCATACGCAACAAAAAATCTATCTTATCGCTAATGTACCGCTAACTGATTTGACGGCACAGTATCAAAAAAGCTGTCAAGAATTACAAGATTTGGCTGAACTTTTGACTAATCAACATGCCAAAAGCAAATTTACGGGTGAATTATTAGCCCCTTTACAACCTCGCTTTAGTAAAGAACGTTTTACCCAAATGATTCAAAAAGCGAAAAATTATATTTACGAAGGAGATATCTTTCAAGTCGTGCTTTCTAATTGTCTAAGTGCGCCCTTTCAAGGAAGCTTGCTGGATACTTATCGGCAATTACGGCTCCTAAATCCTTCACCTTATCTCTTTTATGTGCAAACAAGTGACTTAGAAGTAATTGGCGCCTCTCCTGAAACCTTAGTCAAATTAGAAAACGAAACCTTATATACCTACCCCTTAGCTGGAACTAGACCACGTGGCAAGACTTTACAAGAAGATTTGGCCTTAGAAAACGAGCTCTTACAAGATGAAAAAGAACTAGCCGAGCACAATATGTTGGTGGATTTAGGGCGCAATGATTTAGGCAAAGTTTGTCAGTTTGGCACGGTCGAAGTCGAAAAATATTTAAATATCGAACGTTTCTCACACGTCATGCATATCGGTTCAACCATTCGTGGGATTATCCAAAATGATAAAGATGCACTAGATACTGTAGATGCAATTTTACCAGCTGGAACATTATCCGGCGCACCGAAATTTAGAGCTTGTGAAATTATCAATGAATTAGAAGATGTCAAACGTGGTATTTACGGGGGAGCAATTGGTTATATCGATTTTAGTGGGAATCTTGATTTATGTATTGCCATTCGCATTATGTATCAAAAAAATCAAAAAATCTTTATTCAAAGTGGCGCTGGAATTGTGGCTGATTCAAATGCCGATAAAGAATATCAAGAATGTATCAATAAAGCCAAAGCAACTGTGAAAGCTTTAGAACTTGCAGGAGGAAATTCAAATGATCTTACTCATTGATAACTATGATAGTTTCGCCTATAACCTCTATCAAATGGTTGGCGAAATTGCCAAAGAAATTAAAGTCATTCGCAATGATACCTATAGCGTGGCACAAATCGCACAGCTCAACCCGCAAGCCATCATCCTTTCACCTGGACCTGGTCGACCGGAAGATGCTGGAGTTTGCCAAGAAGTGATTACTCGCCTCGGACACAAAATTCCGATTTTAGGAGTTTGCTTAGGACATCAGGCAATCTGTCAAGTTTTTGGTGCTACAATTACCCATGCCCCACAATTAATGCATGGCAAGTCCTCCTATATTCAAATCAATCAGGAGAGCCCTCTATTTGACGGAATTGCCGCACCTATGCAAGTGGCACGATATCATTCTTTAATTGCACGAAAAGAAACAATTCCTGAATGCTTAAAAGTTATCGCAAGTACGAATGAACAAGAAATAATGGCCGTGGAACATCAAACTTATCCCATCTTTGGGGTCCAATTTCACCCCGAATCAATTCTTACACCCAACGGCCGAAAACTATTAGCGAATTTTATTCAATTTGCGCAAAACTATACACCAAATACAGTATTGGAGGAAATAAAATGATTCAAGAAGCGATTAAAAAAATTGTCGATAAACAAGATTTAACTTTTGATGAGGCTTATCAAGTGATGAGTGAAATCATGAATGGTAAAACCTCCCCTACTCAAAATGCGGCCTTTTTAGCAGCCTTATCCACCAAAAGTAGCCGCAGTGAAACCATTGAAGAAATTTCTGGTTGTGCCAGAGCCATGCGAGACTGTGCAACCTTGATTCATCATCCATTTGAAGTCATGGACATTGTTGGAACAGGGGGAGATGGATCTAATAGCTTTAATATTTCGACTACTGCTAGCTTTGTTGTTGCAGCTAGTGGCATCAAAGTAGCAAAACACGGCAATCGGGCAGCATCTTCTAAAAGTGGCACGGCCGACTGTTTAGAAGCATTAGGACTCCCCTTATCCAAAACCCCTGAACAAAATACTGAAATGCTAGAAAAGACGAATTTTTGCTTCTGTTTTGCGCAAAGCTACCATCCTTCCATGAAATATGTGGGGGGGATTCGTAAAGAACTGGGAATTCGTACTGTCTTTAATATCTTAGGACCCTTGACCAACCCAGCCAAACCAAGCTATCAACTACTTGGTGTCTATGACGAATCCTTACTAGAAATCTTAGCACATACCTTAAATGAACTCGGTGTGAAAAGGGCCATGGTCGTCTATGGGCAAGATAAATTAGACGAAATATCTTTAAGCGCCCCTACTAGCATCTGCGAACTAAATGATGGACAGGTGACACGTTATACCTTTGACCCCCAATCGATTGGTTTTACCTACTGCACCAAAGAAGATTTACGAGGTGGCTCGCCAGAAGAAAATGCGCAAATCACCAAAGATATTTTAACCGGAAAAATCAAAGGACCAAAACGCCAAGCTGTCTTACTAAATGCTGGAGCCGCCCTTTATCTTGGTGGTAAAGCCGCAACTTTTGCTGAAGGTATCGTTAAAGCTGGTGAATTAATTGACTCCGGGGAAGCTTTGGCCACCTTATTGAAAGTCATTGATTTTGCACAAATTCAGGAGGCCCGTCATGACTGATATCTTACAAACAATCGCTACTAAAACGAAAGAACGAATTGAAAAGCAAAAAGCGCTCCACCCACTAGCAGAATTAAAACAAGCTTGTGCCAAATTACCAATCAATCAAGATTTTCCTTTTGAACAGGCTTTACGCAAAGAGGGATTGAGTTATATTTGTGAATGTAAAAAAGCTTCCCCATCGAAAGGATTAATAGATGAAAATTTTCATTATTTACAGATTGCCAAAGAATACGAAAACGTGGGTGCTCGTGCGATATCTGTCCTAACTGAGCCCGAATTTTTCCTAGGTAGTGATCAATATTTACAAGAAATTGCCCAAGAAGTTAAGATTCCATGTTTGAGAAAAGATTTTATCATCGATGAATATATGATTTATCAAGCAAAACTCTTAGGTGCTCAAGCTATATTATTGATAGTCTCCTTATTAGATACGCAGACTTTAAAGCAATACCTTGATTTAGCCACTTCACTAGGCTTATCGTGTTTAGTCGAAGCCCATGATGAAGCCGAAATCAAACAAGCCATTGCAGTCGGTGCAAAAATTATCGGTGTGAATAACCGTAATCTTAGAAATTTCCAAGTCAACGTTGAAAATACCTTAAACCTACGCCAAGCTATTCCTAAAGAGATTCTGATGGTGGCTGAAAGCGGGATACAAAACCGCTCAGACATTACTTTACTTGAAAAAGCCCAAATCGATGCCGTACTGATTGGAGAGACATTGATGAAAGCCAGTGACAGACAAGCAAAGATGGCCGAGCTTAGAGGTGAAAAGCATGAGTAAAATTAAATTTTGTGGTATCCAACCAGATAGCGACTTAGATTACATCAATCAATTAGCCCCAGATTACATTGGAATGGTTTTTGCCCCCAAAAGTAAACGCGTCGTCACTTTTGAAGAGGCCAAAAAAATTAGCCAAAAACTTCGACCAGAGATTACTAAAGTCGGTGTCTTTGTCGATGCACCCGAAAGTTTCATCGCAAAACTTGTCAATCAGCAAATCATTCAGGTCATACAATTACACGGGGCTGAAGATGAAGCCACCATTCGTCACTACCAACAATCGCTTAAAATACCAGTAATCAAAGCCTTTGGGATTCAAACACCAGATGATGTCGACAAAGCCATACAATCCCCGGCTGATTATGTGCTTTTTGATTACAAGGTGGCTGGCAGTGGTAAAAGCTTTGACTGGCGCTATATCCAAGAAGTCAAACGCGATTACTTTTTAGCGGGTGGGATTAATAGTGAAAATCTCAAAGAAGCGCTATCCCTTAACCCCTATGCCATTGATTTAAGCTCAGCCATCGAAACAAATGGCCGTAAAGATAATCAAAAAATGACCACTATTATCAACATCATGAAAGGATGAAAACAATGACAAATCCAAATGGACGCTTCGGAATCCACGGCGGTCAATATATTCCAGAAACTTTAATGAATGCCGTCATCGAACTTGAAGAAGCCTATAATCACTTTAAAAATGATCCAACTTTTCAAAAAGAATTAAAGGAATTATTCCATGACTATGCCAATCGCCCAAGTAGACTCTACTACGCCGAAAAACTGACGAAAAAACTAGGTGGCGCAAAAATCTATCTCAAACGTGAGGACTTAAATCATACCGGGGCCCATAAAATTAACAATGTATTAGGTCAAGCCTTATTAGCAAAGAAAATGGGTAAAACACGTCTCATCGCCGAAACAGGTGCCGGTCAACACGGAGTTGCCACCGCCACCGCCGCTGCACTTTTAGATATGGAATGTGTGGTGTATATGGGTAAAGAAGATACCATTCGACAAGCCTTAAATGTCTACAAAATGCGCTTACTAGGAGCTGAAGTCGTACCGGTTACGAGTGGTACAGCGACGTTAAAAGATGCCGTATCTGAAGCGATGCGTGAATGGACGAGCCGCATTGAAGATACCCATTATTGTCTTGGATCCGTGATGGGGCCTCATCCATTCCCAGTAATTGTCCGTGATTTTCAAGCAGTTATCTCTCAAGAAATCAAAGAACAAATGCTAGAAAAAGAAGGCCGGCTCCCTGATATTGTGATGGCTTGTGTAGGTGGCGGCAGTAATGCAATCGGGGCTTTCTACCACTTCATCAATCATCCTGAAGTCCGCTTAATCGGTTGTGAAGCAGCAGGACGCGGCATCGATACGCTTGATACAGCGGCCACCATCGCAACTGGGAAACTCGGCATTTTCCACGGGATGAAATCTTATTTTTGCCAAGATGAATACGGACAAATCGCCCCTGTCTACTCTATTTCAGCTGGGCTAGATTATCCCGGAATTGGCCCAGAGCATGCCAATTTACATGACCAAAAACGAGCAGAATACGTCGCTATTACTGATGAAGAAGCTGTCAACGCCTTTGAATTATTAAGTAAAACAGAAGGAATCATCCCAGCCATTGAATCCGCTCATGCAGTAGCTCATGCAATCAAAATCGCCCCTACCCTAGACAAAGATAAAATTATTGTTGTGAATTTATCTGGACGTGGCGATAAAGACTGTGCAGCAATAGCAAGATATCGAGGTGAAGACATCCATGACTAAACAAACTGGACAACAACGTATTCAAAAAGCTTTTCACCACAAAGCTTTTATTCCCTTTATTACTTGTGGTGACCCAGATTTAGCTACTAGTAAAGCCATTATCCGCACATTAGCAACAAATGGCGCAGATATTATCGAACTAGGTATTCCTTTTTCAGATCCAACTGCAGAAGGACCGGTTATTCAAGAAGCAAATTTACGCGCTTTAAAAAATCAAGTAACAACAGATGATATCTTCCAAATGGTAGCAGATTTACGTCAAGATTTAACCGTGCCAATGGTAATCATGACATATGCCAATGTGGTCTTTTCCTATGGCACCCAACGTTTCATCCAAAAAGCCCAAGAAGTCGGCATTGATGGCCTAATCTTGCCAGATGTTCCTTATGAAGAAAAAGAAGAATTCAATCAAGTTTGCCAACAATATGGTTTAGCCTTTATTTCCTTGATTGCCCCTACTTCCCATGAGCGTATTGCAAAAATCGCTAAAGAAGCAAATGGTTTCTTATATTGCGTTTCTTCTCTAGGGGTAACTGGGGTTCGTAGCCAAATTAATACGGATCTTGGTAGTATGATTGCTGCTGTACGTAAAGCGAATCCAACTATTCCTGTGGCGATTGGTTTTGGCATTGCCACAAGTGAACAAGCCAAACAAATGAGTCAACTTGCAGACGGGGTCATCATCGGATCGGCCATCGTCAAACAAATTGGCCAACACCAACAAAAAGCTCCAGAAA
>JAEWFE010000290.1 GCA_023389005.1 Bacillota bacterium | reverse complement strand
CGCCTTGCATCTTAGTCGTTAAATCTTCAGCTTTGTGTGCATCGGCATCTGATAATTCTTCGCCAGCCATCATTTTTTGTTGCATCGATTGTTGGAAGGCTTGGAACTCTTTGAATAAATCATAAGATGCTTTATTTTCTTTTAAAGCTTTAACTGCTTGCTCCAGCGCTTTAAATTGGTCTGTTTGGCGAATTTCACGTTCTAATTGATTCGCTGTATCGTAAATATTAATCATCTTTTATCCTCCAATGTTTTTTAATTCCGTTTTCATTGTAACATATCTAAGGCATTTAGGCACGAAGGAATTTTAATTATTTCCTTGTATTTTTTCTACCAAGCCACCAAATAAGTTATTAAAGCCTTCTTTGACTTTCTGACCAAATGTTTCCAGCCCTTCTTTGGCTTGAGCAGCAAAATCATCAACTTGTTTTTTCACAGATGGTTGGTTCGCGTCTTGTGCTTCTTCGGGACTCATCACTTTACCACCTGTCTGATAGGCATCAACCACTGGAAAGACAGTATTTTTCGTATAAGGTAAAATTCCTTGGGCTTGAGCTTTAAAGACTTGGCCCACGCCTTGACCACTCGTTGAAGTTAGATAGTGCTGTGTAGTCGTTTTTTCATAACCCAACCATGTCGAAATCACCACATCAGGCGTGTAACCGACAATCCATTGGTCATTGACTTTGCTAGCATCAAAATTCGTTTCCGTCGTTCCGGTTTTGCCTGCTACTTGATAATTATAAGGTTGCGCATTAACGGCCGTACCATTGGAAAAGACACCTAACAACATACTCGTCATTTCATTGGCTGTACTTTCTGAAATCACTCGTGTGCCTTTCTTACCAGTATTATCTACAATCACTGCCCCAGTCGCATCGATAATTTTCGCGATAAAGTGATTTTCATAATATGTCCCCCCATTTGCAAAGGTTGCGTAGGCACTTGCCATCGTTAGCGGACTTTCTCCATAACGCAAACCGCCTAAAGCCAAGCCCCAGTATCGGTCTTTATCATCTAGTGACAGACCAAATTCCTTCGCTTTTTTAAATCCTTTATCCAAGCCAATTTCATGTAATAACCAAACCGCTGGTAAATTCAAACTTTGGGCTACAGCTTGATACATTGGAACTTCCCCAGCATAGGTGCCATCATAGTTTTTCGCTTCATAAAAGTCTAAAGGTTCATCTTTTAAGAGACTATCAGGATGGTATCCTGATTCTAAAGCAGCAGCATAGACACTTAATGGTTTAATCGTCGAACCAGGCGAACGTTTCATTTGAGTCGCAAAGTTATAACCCAAAAAGGTGTACTCTCCTCTACGCCCAACAACGGCTTCTACCCCACCATTATCAGGATTTATCGCAACAGATGCTGACTGAACCATCGTGCCATCCGCGGCATTTTCTGGAAAATAACTATCTTCTTCGTAAACCGACTGCATTTGGCGTTGGTAATTTGGATCGAGATAAGTATAAATCTTATAGCCATTTTTCATAATATCTTGTAACTTCAAATGATATTTATTCGTGGCTTCGTTAATTACCGCATCAAAATAATAAGGATAAGCATAGTCGCTTTGGTTTTGTGTATAAGTATCATTTAAAAGAGAAGCCAAATTAACTTGCTGCGCTTGAGTAGCTTCTTGTTGACTTATTTTTTGATTGCTTACCATCAGTTCTAAAACCGTATCGCGTCGGTTCGTAGCATTTTCTAGATGGTCAAGCGGATTATAAATTGATGGTCCTTTTAACATACCAACTAGACAAGCCGCTTCAGACAAATTCAAATCTTTGGCATCAACACCAAAATATTTTTTCGCCGCATCTTGAATGCCCCATACCCCATTACCAAAATAGGAAGAATTCAAATACATGGTCAAAATTTCATCTTTTGAATATTTTTTCTCAATTTCGATGGCTAAGAAAATTTCTTTGGCTTTGCGATTAAAAGTTTGGTCCAACGTTAAATACGCATTCTTGGCTAACTGCTGGGTAATCGTACTTCCGCCACCGCCTTCAGTTGAACGATTAATGACCATCCGTACCATCGCCCGACCAATCCCCTTGATATCAAATCCATGGTGCTGATAAAAACGCCGGTCTTCAGTGGAAATCAAGGCATCTACTACATAAGGGGAAATCTGTGACAACTCGACATAATTTCCCTTTTGTGAATGGAGACGACCTGCTTCTTCCCCTTTATAATCATAAATAATGGTCGATTGCTTTAACCCTGCTTCTAATTCCGAAACTTTGGTACTCTTCGCCACAAAAAAGAGATAAACACTTGCCGCTAAGGTCGCAATCATCACTAACAAGATTAAAATTTTATTGATATGATATTTCCGCCAAACACGTTTCCGCCAGGCCGAAAATTGCTGCCAATAAGGCGAAAACCATGTCCAAAAACGGGAAAATCCTGTTTTTATTTTAGATCCTATTGTTTTAAAATCCATAACATTTCCTTTCGATTAAACTTTTCATTGCCATTTTAACAAAGCTATTTTACCATTGATATATGAAAAAAAGGTTGAAAAAGACTTAAATTTTCTAAAAATCAGACCTTAGTAGGAAAGGAATACCTATGAAATATGATATTCAATTACCGATAGATTTTACTCCTTGCACCATTCGCGAAGTCTTAGAAGAGCAATGGTTGGTACCACGAAAAGTCCGCCATTTTCTAAGAGTGCGTAAAAATGTCTTACTAAATGGTGAGGTCGCCATGTTTCATCAAGTGGTCCAACCTCTAGATACGCTCACATTAATTATAGAAGAGGAAGATTACCAGTATCAAAAAGTCCAACTCGGTCAGGCGCAAAATGTCACGGTACTGTATGAGGATGAACATATGATTGTAGTGGATAAAAAAGTCGGTATCAAAACCCATCCCAATCAACCCAACGAAAATGGCACTTTACAAAATGATGTGGCGGCCTATCTAGCACAACAAGGAGAAGGTGCTTTTCCCCATGTCGTACACCGCTTAGATAAAGAAACAAGTGGGGTCGTACT
The DNA here is from genome assembly GCA_023389005.1 of Bacillota bacterium. GTDB lineage: Bacteria > Bacillota > Bacilli > Lactobacillales > Enterococcaceae > Enterococcus_E. The sequence continues at coordinate 1,991 of JAEWFE010000290.1, read as the reverse complement.
TTTTGCGAAAAATCCGTTTGTTTTGCCAATTTTAGGACGCTTACTTGAACAAAAGGAAATCTTTCGTAAATATCAGGCAATTGTTGAAGGACGGCTGGATAAAGATCTGACCATTCGCAAAAAAATTGGTCGCCATCGCCATGATCGTCGGAAACGAACCATCGATGAACGCAATGGACAAGAAGCCATTACCCATGTCCAAGTACATCAAGCAAGCAAAAACCAGTCACAAATCTATTGTATCCTAGAAACTGGCCGCACCCATCAAATTCGGGTCCACTTAGCAAGCATCCAACATCCAATTGTCGGTGATCCTTTATATAATGAACATTCCCGTGCGAAACGTTTGATGCTTCATGCTTATCAAATGCACCTGATCCATCCATTTACCAAGGAGAAATTGATGATCACCTCTAAGGAAAAGTTATTTTAAAATCATCCACAAAACTCCCCTATTACACGCATATGTTGCATGAAACAGTGGAGTTATTTTTTATAAAATGCGTTTTATATAGTTAGTTCATATATCGATAATTTTTCAATGCTATAAATGAACATAATATACAGAGTTGGAAAATATCTAATAGTTGTTTATTGGTTAATCATAAAAAGCACCCTTTTGGTCTCTAAAATAGCCACACTCAATATGAGCAAGGTGACTGAAAATCTTTTTATGTCCGACTTATTATTGAAAAAAATATTTTTTTGATTCCTCTATTGATTTACACGTATTTATCACGTATAATAAATATAGAGGAGGACTTCTATGAAAACCAGGGATTTAGTTAAACTCTTTAAGAAAAATGGTTGGTGGTTATTGAGACACGGTGGAAACCATGACATTTATACTAATGGAAAAGAAACGGAAGAAATTGTTAGACACCGTGAAATGAATGAAAGGTTAGCAAAAGCAATCATCAGAAAACACGGGCTTAAATAATGAGTACCTATGTTTTTATGATAAATATAGATAATTAAAATGAATGGACGTGATTAATTAATGGAATCAAAATATGTTTATCCAGTAATTCTTAACTGTGAGAATGATCATTCAGGTTATGATTATTTTGTTACAATACCTGATTTTGATGGCTATACTCAAGGAAAAAATATCGCTGATGCAATTGATATGGCTCGTGATTATATCGGAAATATGTTAATGGAGTACGAAAAAGAAGGAAAAGAATTCCCAAAATCAAATTCTGTAAAATATGAATTAAAAGAAAATGATACTGAAACTCTGGTTGATATTGATTTTAATAGATTTAAAGCACAAGCTAAAAATATTGTTGTAAAAAAAACATTGTCTATTCCTAAATACTTGAATGAATTAGGAACAAATGCTGGAATTAATTTTTCTCAGACACTCACCGAAGCGTTAAAAGAAAAATTAGGTGTATAATATGTAATTAAAAAGCCCTAGCGAAAAACTAGGGCTTAAATATTTAGTCAAAACTACCCCAATAGCTCGTGCGTCGATGACCAACACACTTTCCGCTTGCAAGATAACCATAAGTACCATCCGCCCGTGGCTGGCGTAACCACACATAGCCATCTTTGTAACCATACGCATCATACTGAATATATGAGCCCGTACCTAATAATGCGATTTTATCTGATTGAACAGTTGGCGCTGTACGTAGATAGATAGGCGTATTCGTAACAAAGTGCCATTTTTCCGAAATCCACTGAATGTCTGCAGCTGTTTTTGAAACTTGAGCGCTTATTTTAGACTGAGAGGATGAGTTTTTTTGATCTAAACGGTAAACATACCAGCCCATGCGATACGGACAGGCAGTCGCTTCATTTTCGATTAACACACCATTAACGCTATCACTTTTCCATGTACAGTGAATAATTTGGATGTTGCTGATGAAAATCACTACATGTCCTGCAACGCCACCTGACTTACCTTTTTCACCAAAGATAACAATATCATCTCGTTTGGCAGACCACGCTTTATTATGGGCGATTAATCTAAAACCATTTGT
>JAEWFE010000287.1 GCA_023389005.1 Bacillota bacterium | reverse complement strand
AAACAACCTGTGGAAGTTTATGCTGATTATGACCGTTTTGTTCAAATAATGGTAAATATATTGCAAAATGCCATTCAATTTACGGAAAATGGTACAATCACGGTTAGCTTAGAAAAAGGCTATCTAGAAACAATCATTAAGATAAGTGATACTGGCATCGGCATGTCTGAAGAACAGCTGAAAAATATCTGGGATCGTTACTATAAAGCTGATCCATCTAGAAAGAATAAGAAGTTTGGTGAATCTGGGTTAGGACTTTCTATTGTCGAACAGTTAGTGAAGTTGCATAAAGGCCAAATTCAGGTTGAATCTGAGTTAGGAAAAGGAACAACTTTTATCATCTCTTTACCGGATGTCGATATTGAGCAATAAAAAAACAGACAGGCTATTTGGATAGCTTGTCTGTTTTTTTACTCATGATAATTAAGCAAAGTTAGGTTGTGTGTAAGGATAATAATTTGTTTATGATAATGGCGGCTGATTTGTTTCAATTTTAGCAATAGTTGTTGAATTTGCCAGGTCGTACAATAATCGATGCCACGAATATAGATGCAGTCTTTGTGTTGGATAAATAGTTGTTGATAGACTTGAATAGCAATCAGGGTTTGGTAATCTGCTTGTGTAGGGAGGACATCCAGATTGGTTTCTGCTATTTGAAATTCTTTTACCAACCATTCAATCGCATTTTGCTGATTTTTACGTTGAATGGCTAAATGGGTTTTTAAAGATAAAAAAGGGACGAAATTAGAAAATAGTTGATTCTCCGTTTCATAACTCATTTGTATATTTGGAAAGTTTAGTTGATTATTTGGCAAAATACATCCTTCCTTTCTTAAGATTTTGAATGAAATAAATCAGACTGTTTACTGTGATAAGTCCCAAGCTATTGACAAAGCAAGTTCTAAACAACATTTGCAAACTGATTTTTTCCAAATGAATTTGATTTTGGATGAATTGCCATAACCCATTCTCGGACTCAGGAACTTTTATTTGAAAAATATTTTTAGCAGGTACAGGTGCTTGAATCCATTCTTTAATGGAAAAGTGTTGGATATCCGCTAAGTAAAAGCGACATAAGGCAAAAATCACCGGAAAAATCAGCGTTTGTAATAAAAATAGTATCATGCTCATCATGAGTGTGACAGCAATACAAATCACGAGTAATTCACCACTCATTAAGACAAAATAATTGCTAACAGTTCCACCGTTATTCATCCACGATATTTTTTCCCTTTGACGTTTTCTTTGTAAGCGAAATAAGAAGTAACCGAGCATGAAAAACAGGACGCTTAAGACGATTAAATATAACACTTTACATGGAGCTTGCCACTGGTTGGTTGGCTGCTCTACTTTAGTTGAAATATCAAAAAATTGCTGTATGGTTTGCAAGATTGCCAGAACATATTGTTGAAAAATAGCGTAGAACCATTGCATTAAAATAAGCAAGATAAAAAAGATCGCAATGACTAAAAAAGCTTTTTTATGATAATAAATACTACGCTTAATGACGCTTAACCAAAACAATCTTTCACCTACCTTCAAAAATGTCTAGAGTTTCTTTAAGTATTACTATAGTCTTTTTTTATGAACATTTTGTGAATAAGGTACGAAAAAAAGAGACTGAATAATTTTTTTCAGCCTCTTTTTTTACTGTTAGCTATTCGTTTTCACTTGAAGTACTTGAACTTGTTTCTTTAGGATGTAGTTCTTGATAAGATTTTGTTTGATACTTATCAGTAGTACTTGTATGATTATGTTTACTATAAACACTTGTTGACTTATCGCCAAGTTCTTTTTCAATTTTTTCAATACGATCTGTGTTTTTCAGATAATTATAATCATCCGGGTTTATAGCTTTCAAACCACTCTTCGTATAGAACCGTAACAAATCCCCATTATTTATTTTATCTGAGGTGGCCAACTGATCGGATACGGCATCTTTATCTGCCTCGATTTGTTTTTTGAGTTCTTCAGTCGGTTCGGTAATTTCTTCTCCGGTTTTATTATCATAAAGCACGCCACCATAATAAGTATAGTTTGGTGTCACAAAATCACCATCACGGAAGGCGACAAGTTGTTTATGATCAGGTGAGAATAAGTCTTGACCTAATTGGATATAGTTCTGTGTATCAACACCTAGTAAATGTAATAATGTAGGTAGTGCATCGACTTGACCACCATAAGTATCAATGATTTTACCTTGAGTCATACCTGGGATGTGAATCATGTAAGGCACACGTTGGACTTGGGCGTTATCAAAGTTTGACCAAGTATCACGGTCTTTGCCTAGGAGTTGAGCTAATTCTTTATTACGCGCATTTGAAATTCCATAGTGATCCCCATAAAGGATGATGATGGAATTATCATAAAGACCACTTTGTTTGAGATAATCAAAGAATTCATGAACTGCAGTATCCATATAATTGGCAGTTGAGAAGTAACTGTTAATCGTTTCGTCTTTTGTTTGTGCCAATGGGAAACCTGTTTCATCCCCACTTAATTGTGAGTATGGATAGTGGTTCGATACGGCAATAAACTTGGTATAGAATGGTTGTTGCAAATGTTCAAGATACTTCACAGATTGTTGGAAGAAAGGTTTGTCATTTAAGCCATATTGGAATGAATTATCTTCCGTTACATTATAATAAGAAGCATCAAAGAAATAATCATAACCGAGATGTTTATAGGTTTCATTTCGATTCCAGAATGTACCGGAATTTCCATGGAAGACTGCTGAAGTATAACCTTGCGTTTGTTTTAAGATATTTGGCGCTGCTTCAAAAGTATTTTTCCCACCTAATTGTGTGAATAGTGCGCCTTGATTAAGCCCAAAAAGTGAGTTTTCAAATAAGGTTTCAGAATCACTCGTTTTACCAGCTTTTACTTGATGGAAGAAGTTTGAAAAGCTGAAAGTCGAATTACTATGATATAAGCTGTTGATAAATGGCATGACTTCATGTTCCACACCATTTTCATCTTTTAACTTATAATCAATTAAAAATTGTTGCGTACTTTCTAAGTGAATATAAATCACATTGCGGCCTTTTGCTAAACCAAAGTATTGGTCATTTGGTTTGGCATAGTGGCCTTTGACATATTCGGCAACTTCATCCATATCGGTGGCACTAGCTTGAGCGCGTACTTGCGTTGTTTTATAAGTTTGGACACCATCGTATGCAGTGAAAGCATTGATTCCTAGGTATTTCACTAAATAATCACGCGAGAAGGTACGTGTTAATAATTCTGGTCGATCGCTTTCTGCTAAGAACAAGTTACCTGAGAAAATCATCACAGCTAACGTAGAAAAAGCAAAGGCCATGCGTGCGCGTACTGGAGTTTCATCCATCTTAATACGCTTAGTCGCTAAAGCAAAGATAAGTAAAATGAAGTCTAACCAATACAAAATATCATAAGGTCTAAATAATTTAATAGCACTTTCGCCTAAACCACTCGCAACCTTACCAGCCCCTAACATTGTATTAATGGTGATAAAGTCGGTGAACTCTCGATAATAGATAGCGTTAGAAAACAATAGGGCAGTCATGATGAAGTATATGACCATCATTGTAATGTATGCTGGTTTTTTACGACGTACATATAAGCCAACTGATAGTAAAAGTAGTGAAGTGGCAATTGGATTAATTATCAAAATAAAATGTTGGAGTGCATTTTCCAAAGATAGATGGAAATCTAAGGTATAAGCCAACATATTTTTTATCCACATTAACACAAGTAACAAGCCAAAGAAGCCTAACCGTTTGTTAACCCAGCTAAAATAATTCTTTTTTGTCAAAGGAAAATTCCCCTCTTTTCTTTTCTTTTATTTACATATTTTCATAAGTTTACATACTATTCTTTTCCATTTTACCCATCTTAAAATCGACTGTCAATTGAACTTCGAGGACCATCATTAGAATTTAATCTTTCTTTATAATTGGATTTGAGCTTTTTTCGTCTTTTTTCTCATTTTGTGTTATAATTTCTTAACAAAGAGAGAGAAACGGAGAAAAAAATGCCAAAAGTTATAGTTATCAATCAAGCCAAGAAGAAGTTTTTACAGGGCTATCCTTTGGTACGAAAAGAAGACGTTTTAGATTTGCAACCAACGCTTGAGTGGATAGATTTTGTCGATGAAAAGAAGCGTTTTATTGCTAAAGGATATCTAGGGGAGCAAAACAAAGGAATTGGTTGGATTTTGTCTTTAAAGGATGAGCCAATTGATGGTCAGTTCTTTGCGCAAAAATTTAAAGAAGCGAAACAAAAACGTAAGGCTTTTTTTCATGCTGAGGATACCAATGCTTTTCGAATTTTTAATGGAGAAGGCGATGGTATTGGTGGTTTGACTATTGATTATTATGCTGGTTATGCAGTTGTTTCTTGGTACAACACGACAATTTATCATCATCGTCAATTGATTATGGAGAATTTTCTCAAAGTATATCCTGAAATTTTAGGTATTTATGAGAAAAATCGTTTTAAAAGTGACTTACCTGAATCAAACCACTATTTTGGCAAAGTCGCCCCAGAACCATTAATTGTAAAAGAAAATAATGTCCGATTTGCGACCTATTTAAATGAAGGTTGGATGACAGGGATATTTTTAGATCAACATGAAGTTCGTGGCCGTTTAGTGGATGGATTAGCTATGGGAAAACGTGTCTTAAATATGTTTAGCTATACAGGAGCTTTTTCAGTTGCTGCGGCTTTTGGAGGAGCGAGCAGTACGACTAGTGTGGATTTAGCTAAACGCAGCCTTGAAAAAACCAAGGAGCAGTTTGCAGTCAATGGCTTTACCTTAGAAAATCATAAAATTCACGTGATGGATACCTTTGATTATTTCCGTTACGCCAAGAAAAAAGGGCTGCAGTATGATGTGATTGTATTGGATCCGCCGAGTTTTGCACGAAATGGCAAGAAGGTCTTTACGGTTGCCAAAAATTATGGTGATTTGATTACGGACAGTTTACCGATTTTAGCAGATAAAGGGATGATTGTCGCTTCGACTAATGCAAGTAATGTTACAGTGGCTAAGTTTAAAAAAATGATTGAGAAAAGTTTCCAAGCTGCTCACGTGCAATACCGACTAGTCGAGCGTTATCAATTACCAGCTGATTTTGTCGCAAATGAGAAATACGAAGAGAGCAATTATTTAAAAGTATTTATTTATCAGAAATTATAAAGGGAGAGGAAGGATTGTATGTCAACGAGTTATCAGCGTCCAAAAATTTGTGTCCCATTAACAGGAAGAACAACCGAAGAATTAATGGCACAAGCGGTAAAAATTCGCAATAGTTCAGTCGAAATGGTCGAATGGCGCGCAGATTATTTTACAGAAATTCAAGATTTAGAGCATGTTTTGGTTACACTTCGTACTTTGCGTAATAAATTATCAAATAAGGAGTTACTTTTTACCTTCCGCACCAAAGAAGAAGGTGGTCAGGCGCAAATTCGTTTGGAAGATTATAAAGAATTATGTCTGAGCGTCTGTAAGTTACAATTGGTGGATATGATAGATATTGAATTGGCTCAAGCAGAGTTTTTGGGCAGAAATTTTATCAAACAATTAAAAGATACGCAGACCATTTGTTTGATGAGCTATCATGATTTCAAGCGTACTCCTAAAGACGCTGAATTAATTTTTAAAATTGGCTTGATGCATCAAATGGGGGCCGATATAGGCAAACTTGCTTTGATGCCGCAACAGTTAAATGATGTTTTACGTACGATGAGTTTAATTGAAAAAGCACATACTTTTTATGATTTACCTTTAGCAGTAATGGCGATGGGTGAATTAGGTAAGGTAACCCGAGTCGCTGGTGAATTGATGGGATCGCGCTTTACATTTGGCTATTTTGGTGAAAATTCTGCTCCTGGTCAGATTCAAGTAGAAATGCTCGAGCAAATACTGTCCACATTAAGTATGAAAGATTCAGTAAAGGAAGAAACAAATGGCTAAGAAAAAGCAAGTAAAAACAAACGCAATTCGTATCGTAGAGCAAAAAAAGATTCCTTATCAAGAGCATACTTATACTTTTTCTGAGGATGATTTAGGTGCGAAACATGTGGCTGAAGAACTCAACCAAAATGAAGCCCAAATTTTCAAGACGTTGGTAGCTGTGGGCAATAAGACTGGTCCGGTTGTAGCAGTTATTCCTAGCAATCAAGAATTAGATTTGAAAAAAATCGCCAAGGAAAGTGGCAATAAAAAGGTAGAAATGCTTCATCTAAAAGACTTAGAGAATTTAACGGGCTATATTCGTGGTGGTTGTTCGCCAGTTGGAATGAAAAAACTTTTTCCAACGTATTTTGATCAGTCAGCCTTAAATTTTGCTACTATTATGGTATCAGCAGGAAAACGCGGTGTACAAATGGAGCTGGCACCAAATGATTTAGCTGGCTTAGTTCGTGGTAAATTTGTTGATTTAACTTTAGAAAAGTAATCAAAAAAAAGAGGGGCGAGTCCCCTCTTTTTTGCCTGCTTTTAACTTTGCCATAGCGCTGTTTGAGCGGCGTGCATACCTGCTACATGACCAGTACAAAAAGCTGCTGTAATATTGTAGCCGCCAGTATAACCATTGATATCTAAGACTTCACCACAAGCATAAAGTCCCCTCATTTTTTTACTTTCTAAGGTTTTGGGGTTGATTTCCTTTAAAGAGATCCCACCACCAGTCACAAAGGATTTTTCTAAAGCAAAGGTGCGGATAATCGGTATTTGAAAAGCTTTGATCAGATTTACTAAGGAATCAACTTGTTTTAAAGTGACTTGTTTACTCATTAAATCTGCAAGGTGTAATCGTTCAAGATAAAAGGTAAGTAAGCGTTCTGGTAATATTCCTTTTAACGCATTGTTCACTTGTTTTTTCTCATTTTCTTCAAGCATTTGGACAATTTTTTGCTTCAACTGATTTGCTGTTAGCTCTGGTAAACAGTCCAATTCGACAATCACTGGTGTTTGTTTTTTCAGCAGTTGATTGACAAAAGAAGAACATCTTAAAGCAGCTGGCCCAGAAATCCCAAAATGTGTAAACAATAAATCCATGGTATGACTGGTCACCACTTTTCCTTTTTGATTTAAAACAGTTAATTGGACATCACGTAAAGATAAGCCTTGTAAGGTACGTTCATGGATAAAATCTGCCTCACTAATAAGCGGTGATTCTGTGGGATATAGTGGTGTGATTTGATGTTTTACTTGTTTGGCTAATTGATAACCATCACCAGTTGCCCCTGTAGATGGATAGGTTTTTCCCCCTGTGGCGATAATAACACTTGGCGCAAAGAAATCGCCTTTATCGCATCGTACCCCTTGAATAGCATTTCCATCATGAATGAGTTTTTCAACCTTGGTTTTCATACATAACTCAACATGGTTTTCTTTAAGTTTAGAAACAAGACAATCAACAATTGTTTTGGAAGAATCTGTGGTAGGAAACATCCGTCCGTGATCTTCTTCTTTTAATTGCACGCCTGCTTGGGTAAAGAATTGGATAATATCTTGGTTATTCCATTGATTAAAAGTACTATATAAAAAGCGACCATTTCCCGGAATGTGTTCGATTAAATGTTCGACGGATTGACTATTGGTGACATTACAACGTCCGCCGCCAGTCATCAATAATTTTTTACCGAATTTACGGTTTTTTTCAATCAACAGTACTTTTGCCCCATTTTCACTCGCACTAATTGCCGCCATCATGCCACTCGTACCGCCACCGATGACAATAACATCATATTTTTGCAAAGTTTTCTCACATCCTCTTGTTCATAAATTTTTCAAGTTTTTATAGAAAAATAGATGAAATATTTTCAATTTTCAGTTACAATATACCATACCTATATGATTTTTCCGAGCCTTTCACTTGTTTTTTTGAAAATCATTCGGATATCACTGCTGATAGGTGAAGAAAAATGTATAGATGTACTATTCATTCTCATGTTATATTGACGTGATGGAATCTTATGATGAAAAACAGGAAGGAAGTTGTGGTTTATGAGTAAAGTAACGGAGTATGTTGAGAAAATTCAATCAGAATTACATGCAAAAGACAGTCATCAAGCAGAATTTTTACAAGCGATTGATGAATTTATGGAAACCGTTGTCCCATTTTTAGAAGAACATCCAGAATATGTGGATCAAAATTTATTAGCAATTATTACTGAGCCAGAACGCTTAGTCCAATTCCGTGTGCCGTGGCAAGATGATAAGGGTAATTGGCAAGTAAACCGTGGCTACCGTATCCAATTTAATTCTGCTTTAGGACCATATAAAGGTGGTTTACGTTTCCATCCTAGTGTAAACTTAAGTATTTTGAAATTCTTAGCTTTTGAGCAAATCTTTAAAAATAGTTTGACAGGTTTACCAATTGGTGGGGGTAAAGGTGGTAGTGACTTTGACCCTAAAGGCAAATCAGATGCGGAAATTATGCGTTTTTGCCAAAGTTTCATGACAGAGTTAGCCAAACATATTGGACCAGATACAGACGTTCCTGCAGGTGATATCGGTGTAGGTGGCCGCGAGATTGGTTACTTATTTGGTCAATATAAACGCTTAAAACAATATGACGCAGGTGTCTTAACTGGAAAACCACTATCTTTTTGGGGAAGTTTAGGACGTACTGAAGCGACTGGTTATGGTGCTGTTTACTTTGTTAAACATTTATTAGCTGATCAAAACGAAGACTTTAATGGTAAGACTGCGATTGTATCTGGTAGTGGGAATGTCGCAATCTATACTATTGAAAAACTTCAACAATTAGGCGCTAAAGTCATTTCATGTTCAGATTCAAGCGGATATATCGTGGATGAAGAAGGAATCGACTTAGACTTACTAAAAGAAATCAAAGAAGTGAAGCGTGAAAGATTAACAAGCTATCAAGCCAAACGTCCTTCAGCAAAATATGTAGCTAATGATTCAGTTTGGAACGCAAATCTAAAAGCTGATTTAGCCTTCCCAAGCGCAACTCAAAATGAAATCAATTTAGATCAAGCTAAACAATTAGTCGCAAATGGGGTTAAAGTCGTTGCAGAAGGGGCGAACATGCCATCTACTTTAGAAGCAGCCAACTACTTTATCGAAAATGGGGTACAATACTGCCCAGGTAAAGCCGCTAATGCAGGTGGGGTGGCTGTATCTGCTTTAGAAATGAGCCAAAACTCTCAACGTTTATCTTGGACAAAAGAAGAAGTTGATGCTAAATTAGACGAAATCATGCATAATATTTACCGTGCTTGTCGTGATACAGCGACTCACTTTAATC
>JAEWFE010000229.1 GCA_023389005.1 Bacillota bacterium | reverse complement strand
ACAAATTGAATGATTTGTGTTTTTCTATTTCATTCGCTAAAATAGAATCAACAAAAGCATAGAAGGTGAATGTAATGAGTAAAATTTATAATTCTATTACTGATCTAATTGGGAATACCCCAATTGTCAAACTAAATCATTTTGCTCCTGAAAATGGTGCTGATATTTATGTTAAGGTTGAATCATTTAACCCTGGAAGCAGTGTGAAAGATCGTATTGCATTGGCGATGATTGAAGCCGCTGAAAAAAATGGGCAATTAAAACCAGGTGATACGATTATTGAACCAACTTCTGGTAATACTGGGATTGGTTTATCTATGGTAGGAGCGGCAAAAGGCTACAATGTTATTATCGTAATGCCTGATACCATGAGTATTGAACGTCGTAAATTAATGCAAGCTTATGGCGCTAAATTAATCTTAACTCCTGGTAGTGCAGGAATTAAAGGATCAATTGATAAAGCAACCGAACTAGCAAAAGAAAAGGGCTACTTCTTACCTTTACAATTTGAAAATCCTGCTAATCCTCATATTCATGAAGAAACAACAGGAAAAGAAATTGTTGAAGCATTTGGTCAAGATGCGCCTGATGCATTTGTCGCTGGTGTGGGAACTGGTGGTACAATTACTGGTGTCGGTCACGCATTGAAAAAAGCTTATCCAGATATTAAAGTCGTTGCTGTAGAACCTGCAGAATCAGCTGTATTAAGCGGACAAAATGCTGGTCCACATAAAATCCAAGGTATTGGTACCGGATTTGTTCCTAAAACATTAGATACCGACGTTTATGATGAAGTAATTGCTGTTAAGAGTGATGATGCTTTAGCTACAGGACGTACTTTTGGTCAAAAAGAAGGCATTTTAGTTGGTATTTCATCTGGAGCGGCCCTAAAAGCAGCTTACGATTTAGCTGTTAAATTAGGTAAAGGCAAGAAAGTCGTTGCGTTACTGCCAGATAATGGCGAACGTTACTTATCAACTGCTTTATACCAATTTGAAGATTAATAATCAAATTTAATCCAGCTACAATATGTTGGCTGGATTTTTTGTTCTTTTACAATTTAGAATTATTAAAAATCACTAGCATTCTTCACAAATTAATAGTAGAATAGAATTAGTTTCAGAAATGGAGGGATTCGTTTGAGCACAACTTTAGAACACGCAATCTCTAAATTAGAATCAGAAAATGTTCGATTAACCTCACAACGTATGGCTATATTAGAATATTTAGAGAATCATCATATACATCCCACAGCTGAAGAAATTTACCACGGAATCAAAGAAAGTTTCCCTGGTATCAGCGTGGCAACTGTATACAACAATTTAAGATTATTTACAGATTTAGGCTTCTTAAAAGAAATGAGCTATGGTGATTCATCTAGTCGTTTTGATTTTACAATTAAGCCACATTACCATGTTATTTGTGAAAAATGTGGGAAAATTACCGACTTTTTTTATCCTGGTTTAGACGACGTGGAGATGGCTGCAGGAAAGATTACCAATCATTTAATCCATAGTCATCGTTTAGAAGTTTATGGTATTTGTGAAGAATGTCAAAAAAAGGGAGAGAAATAAAATGATTATTCATACAGATGATGCACCTAAAGCCATTGGACCATATGTTCAGGCAAGAATTGCAAACGGATTTTTATTTGCATCTGGACAAGTACCACTTGATCCAAAAACAGGTGAAATTGTTGGTCAAAATATTCAGGAACAAACTGCACAAGTCCTAAAAAATATTCAAGCAATATTGAAGGCTGCTAATCTTACTCCAGAAAATATAGTAAAAACAACATGTTTCTTGAAAAATATGGATGATTTTGTCGCATTTAATGAAGTATATGCAACAATGTTCAATGATAAGTTACCTGCACGTTCAGCAGTTGAGGTAGCTAGACTTCCTAAAGATTTGCTAGTAGAAATTGAAATTATTGCGGCAATTGATTAATTTATTTTTACTAACTGGTTCAAACTACATTGAGCCAGTTTTTTTCACTTTTAATAAAAAGGGAGGTATCTATTTGCTTAGAGAGTTCCAAGAAGCAGGACAAACCGTCGTAAGTAATTTGATATTAGATTATTACCAAAAAATAGGCATGAATAATAAAGAATTCATCATCTGGTTGCAACTGTATCGTTATGTACAAGAAGGGAATCGATTTCCAGACGCCAGTGTCATTGCTGAAAAATTAAATTTACCCTTAAACACCGTATTTTCTGCCATTAATAATTTGATACAAAAAGAATTGATTCTCATTACGCAAAAGGAAGATTCAACTGGTAAAAAAACAGATTGTTATGACTTTTCGCCAATTTACGATCGTATTGAGCAGTTAATTACGCAATCTTCAAAACAAAATGAAAAAAATTCCACACAGATGAAAGTGAAAGAATTATTTCAACATTTTGAGGAAGAATTCGGTCGTACATTATCTTCTATTGAGTATCAACGCATCAATCAGTGGCTTCAAGAAGATCATTATTCAGTTGACTTAATCTATTTAGCCTTGAAAGAAGCAGTTATTAATCAAGCCTATAGTCTCAATTATATAGACCGCATTTTGTTAAGTTGGGAAAGAAAAAATATTACCAGTCCGCAGCAAGTAAAAGAAGAGCAAAATAAACGTAAGCAAAAATTTACCTCCAATGGTCAAACTACAAATCATAAATCACCTAAATCTAAAATTACTATGTATAATTGGTTGGAGGGAAAATGATGTTAGGCAAAGAAAGAACACAAAAAGTACTTGCAATCATGTATGAAATGTTCCCTAATGCAAAGTGTGAATTAAACTATCAAACACCTTTTCAATTACTCATTGCTGTCATATTAAGCGCTCAAACTACCGATGTAAGTGTGAATAAAGCTACGCCGCAATTATTTGCTCGCTTTCCTGATGCTTACCATTTGGCCAATGCACCAATTGAAGAGGTGATAGCATGTATTCGCTCCATCGGCTTATATCGCAATAAAGCAAAAAATATCAAAGCATGTGCACAACTATTATATGAAAAATATGATGGAGAGGTGCCACAAACAAGAGAAGAACTTATTGCTTTACCAGGCGTGGGGAGAAAGACGGCAAATGTTGTTTTAGGAGAAGCTTTTCATGTACCGGCTATTGCTGTAGATACACATGTTGAAAGAGTAAGTAAACGATTGGCAATTGTGAAAAGCGAGGCCAGTGTATCAGAAGTAGAAGAAACGCTAATGAAGAAAATTCCCAAAAATAAGTGGGTACAAACACATCATACATTGATTTTCTTTGGTAGATATCATTGTACTGCGAAAAATCCAAAATGCGACCAATGTCCAGTGTTACAATATTGCAAAGAAGGTAAGAAAAGACTTGGTATAAAATAAGACACAAGTTGTAGAGATAAATCTACAACTTGTGTCTTTTTCATTATTGATTGTTATTATTGGTAGCACCATTATTGCTATTGCCGTTGTTATCATTTTCATTCGGCGAAGAGGCCCCATTATTATTCGTTGCATTGTTTGTATTGCCATTTCCATTATTATTTTGGTTGCCATTTCCATTATTATTTTGGTTGCCATTTGCACCATTATTTTGTCCTGGATTATTCGGTTCTACTACAGCTGTTGTATCTTCAGAAGAGGTAGTGGTTGCTTGATTATCTTCAGTTTTTGATTCTTCTGTTGTCGTTGAACTTTCAGCTTTTGTACTTGATGGCTGGGTTGGCGTATTCGCTTTTTTGGCTTGAGAATAACTTTTTGAATTGGTAAAATACAATTCTCGTCCATATCGTACAAGTCCTGATGGCATCTTCCAATCCTTGCTTTCGTTGCCATCTGTCATATAGCTCATCAACTCACGATACACATCTGAGGCAACTTGTGAAGAATCATCGGTTACTGGTGTTTTACGATCATTATAACCAGTCCATACAGCTAATGAATAATTAGGGGTATAGCCGACAAATGAAATATCAGGATAGGCACCTCTTGAAGTATCAATATTGGCTAATTCTTCAGTTGTATAGTTTGAAGTACCGGTTTTCCCTGCTTGAATTAACCCACTAATTTGTGCATTTGTCCCTGTACCATATGTGATAACATCTTTTAGAATATCGGTAATCATATAAGCCGTAGTTGATTCCATTGCTTTTGTACCATCTGCTTCAAAAGTTTCTTCTGTACCATCTTGATAGACAATTTTATTTACATATTGTGGTTCATAGTAAGTACCACCATTCGCAAAGGCAGCATAAGCAGCGGCCATTTTCAGACTAGAAACACCATACTTAGTACCATCTTGCTTGCCTGTATTACTAGAAATCGCATTAAATTGTTGTAAATCAGAATAATCAATATTTAGTCCATTCAAGAATTTATTCACATTTTTAACACCTACATCCATAAACAATTTAGCAGCAGGAACGTTTCTTGAAAGGTATAAAGCTTTACGCAAAGTCATTGTGCCATAATATTGATTATCCCAGTTTTTTAATTGAATATTGGTTCCAGCATAAGTGTAAGGTTCATCAACTATTGTTTTTCCTGTTGAGTATTTTAAATATTCAAAAGCGGGACCGTAATCAGTTATTGGTTTAACTGTTGAGCCAAAATCTCGTGAAGTACTTACTGCTAAGTTATAACCTAAAATTGTCCCAGCCGGAATATTACGTCCACCAATCTGTGCAAGAACCTTACCAGTATGCACATCCATTAATGTCGCAGCGACCTGCATATTTTTATCAGGATAGTAGACATAGTTTTCAGAATTCACAATTTCATATAGTCGTTTTTGAGCATTCACATTTAAGTTAGTATAAACTTTTAGGCCATCTGTATAAATGTTTTTTCCAGTTTTTGACTTCACTTCATTAATGACTTCTTTGATGTAGTTATCATAATACTTCCAATCAGCATTTTGTGTTGCAGGGGTAGTAAGTAAACCATCATTAATTGGGGTTGCCACAGCTTGTTCATAGTCAGATTTACTGATTTTTTTATTTTGATACATGGTTAGCAAAACAATGTCTCTACGTTTTTTTGCTGAATCTGGATTGGCATATGGATCAAACAAGGTAGGGGCGTTTGGTATGCCGGCTAATAACGCAGTTTGTGGTAAGGTTAATTGGTCTAAAGGCTTACCATAAAAAGCTTTCGAAGCAGTTTGCATCCCATAAATACCATTTGACATATAGACTTTATTAATATAGTAAGTCAATATCTCTTGTTTAGATTTCATACGTTCTAATTTAATTGCTAATACGGCTTCTTGTGCTTTTCGCTTTAAAGTTTGGTCTGATGCTTTAGTAGAGAAGAATGATAATTTAATCAATTGTTGTGTTAACGTACTTCCTCCTTGTAATCCACCGGAACGTACATTAGAAACCAGTGAGCCAACGATACGAATTGGATCTACACCGATATGTCTATAAAATCTTTTATCTTCCACTGACACAACCGCATCAGCAAGTTGTTGTGGAATCTCAGTTGCACTGATTTTTTCACGATTTTCAGCACCGATATCTGTAATTTTTTCACCGTTTGCATCATAAATGATTGATGAGACAGTCGTATCTAAGGATTGGTCTGTTAATTCTGGCGCATCTTTTGCATAGAAAAAGAATAGACCGACACCCGCTAAGAATAGTACAAGACAAGCAGCAAACACAATACCGATTAGTTTCACAAATAATGAGCCGCTTGAATTTTGCTTAGATTTCTTATTCATCGGTTTTTTTTGATGGTGTTTGGCCTTTCTAGTCGAGGTTTGATTTGCCATTTCTGTGTTCTCCTTTATTTTCTAAAAATTGTTTAACCGCTGCTAAATAATCAATTCGAGGAGCGATTTTCATGGTAATTTCAATTCCTTTTGCTTCTATTTCGTTTAGCGTAATCGATTTTCTCTGTTGCTCTTGACTATCCCATTTTTCAATTAATGTCTTTGCATCTAGAAAAAAACAACGCTTCAAAGCACTAAAATAAAGCAATACAAAACAAATTCCGCCTTGGAGTAAACAATTTCTCATATGCTCAATCTGATGAGAATGGAAATTTTTTAAAGGAAATGAAGTTTTATTTTGGGTAGCTTTTGCCTCAAAATCAAGATAATATCCTTGATAAACCCCATTATAATCTGTAGTTGAAGCTTCTTTAAAATAGGCTTCTTTAATTGTTGCTGCACTACGTTTGGGGTAATCAACTTTCACAATTTGAATGGGGGTGGGCTTTTTATGTATGACAGCAATTTGTTTGTTTAAGTAATATTCATTGCTTTCATTAATAGCTTCTTCAAAACGCATCCCACGATTAGCAAAAGTGGGCGGCAATTTTTTTGCTGACTTCCATTCTGTCTTGTGATAAACTTTTCCATTGGGATAATGAAAGTTCATAAATTTCACACTCCTGAAACTATTATACCAAAAAATAAAATAGAAAGAAAAGTGTAGATGAAAAAACGGAAAATTATTGCCATCACTGGATATCGTAATTATGAATTAGGGATTTTTCAAGCAAAAGATCCGAAATTAGCAATACTTTATAAATTTATTAAACATTCTTTACGACAATTAATAGATAATGGTGCACAATGGTTTATCATAGGCGGTAATTTAGGGGTTGAATTGTGGAGTGCACAGATGGCCTTTGAATTAAAGAATGAGGGATATGATATTCAGGTAGGTGTCTTACTACCTTTTCAAAATTTTGGCGAAAATTGGCAAGGTTATAATCAACAAACATTTGAAGAAGTCATCCAACAGGCAGACTATCTCAATTTTGTTAGTCAAAAAACTTATTCTGATCCTTCACAATTAAGAAATCATTCCCAATTTATTGTGTCACATGCCGATGTAATGTGGGCAATTTATGATAAAGAATTTCCTGGTAAATCCCAATATTTACTGAAAGAATGGGAACAAACAGGAAAAGAATTAATACTAAATTCGATGGATGACTTACAAAGTTTTGCAAATGACCTATTTGAAGAAGGATAAATGATAAGAAATACCTTTTTGGTTAAATTTTTATGAAAAACAATAGAAATTTTCTAGAAATAGTTTGCTTTTATTTATGGTTTTATATAGAATAGAAAAAGAAGTGTGGACAAAAGAGACTATGAGGTGAAAATAATGGCAAAGTATAACTACAAAGCAATTGATATTTTTAATAAAGAATTCAAAGTAAAAATGAGAGGATTCGACCCAGATGAAGTGGATGAATTCCTAGATAATATTATGAAAGACTATGAAACTTTCAATAAAGAAATCCTTGCATTACAAGAAGAAAATGACCGATTAAATGCTAAAATTAACCAATTAAATAAGAGTCAAGCAGTAATGTCAAAAATCCAACCTGAAAGCCAAAAGAGTCAAACAGTAACAAATTTTGATATTCTAAAACGCTTATCAAATCTAGAAAAAGAGGTCTTCGGTAAAAAATTAGATCAAGAAGTGTCCATTGAACCTACATCTTCTTTAAGTAATTTAAGTTCTAATTATACTAATAGTGAAGACGAAGATGATTTAGACAAAACACGTCTATTTTAATGAATTTAATTGTGGTTTTCGGATAATCGCGGGGTATTCGTTACCCTGAGGAAAGTCCATGCTCACACAAGCTGCGATGCTTGTAGTGTTCGTGCTTAGCGAAACAATAAGCTAAGGTATAGTTTTACTATAACGGCGGAAGTAATGGCTAAGGAAATTTCTATGCCAGAGAATTCCTTAACGTGCAACAGTGACGATAAATAAGAGAAATCTTATTGTGAAACGGGTAAACCCCTCGAGTGAGCAACCCAAATTATGGTAGGGGCGCCTTTTGGACGGAAATGAACGGATCAAAGGGGCATTGATGCAGATAGATGATTATCCATATCTTTTTTCCCTGGATAAGATAGGACAAAACATGGCTTATAGAAAATCACAATAAACAGGGTTTGGCTGACAGTGGTTCAGCCGTTTTTTTTAGTAAAATTTAGGAGGAAATTATGCAAAAAGAGCAGACTTTTCAATT